>JACRBV010000105.1 GCA_016213065.1 Deltaproteobacteria bacterium | reverse complement strand
TTCATCAATCAGCAGTGCAATGGCAGTTCCACGATCAACCGCCGCCTCGGCCACAGCGATAAAGAGATTTGAAAGATCAACTTCCAAATCACCACTATCGGCGGTGCCGCGTTCGGACTCAATGTCCAGTCCGAATTCAATCTCCGAAACTTTGACAGTGATTCCGTTGGCAAAACTTTTGAGAACGCCGAGTCCGCGACGAACCTTTTCACTTAAGTTCGCCATGCGATCCAAATCAAAAAGAAGCCTGCGCAACCGGGGGACCATAAGCGCGGCCAGCGATTTATTTTCATGTGCCTCCAGCGTGATCGCATGATATCCCGCCGTTTTTGTCAGATGTTCTATTTCGCCCAAAAGAACTGTTTTGCCGACGCCACGCAAACCAACCAGTATCAGGCTCTTTTCAGAGCGTTTTTGTCTTACGCGGCCAAGAAGAATTCGAGCCTGTTCAAGGATGCCATCGCGCCCAACTAATTCCGGGGGAGGAGAGCCAGCACCGGGCGAAAACGGGTTTTTGATTTGATCCAAGACACCCTCCTAACGTTATACTAGGTTATAAGCACTTATAGCAGTTTTAACATATAAGTGCAAATAACTTATTATAACTTCATTAAAAACCCGGGTTAAACAACCTTCATCTCCAAAATCCGATCTACTCTGAAGGTTCTTTCTTCGCCGCGCTCTTTGCAGAAAGCGCGCAGGCCGGGGAATGTTTTGCCGGCGTATTCCATTTCTCCCATTTCAATCGGGCGCACTCTTCGTTTCGATTTTACATCGCTGGCCTTGAGATAAATCATTTCCAGTTCGCTTCCGTTTTCAATCGCTTCGCGAATCATCTCCATCTTTTTTGAGAGAGGCAGATATTCCTCGGAGCGGGCATATTGAAAACCGGTCAGAAATTTCACCGCGGCCCAGTCAATCAGCGCCTGCCCGCGAGTCAGCGGTTTTTTCAGGATCATCCCATCGAGACTCCGGCAACGGCTTAGCGCCACATACATCTGGCCCGAGGCAAAAATTCCACGGCCGGTATCAATGACGACATGATCAAAAGTTTTTCCCTGACTTTTGTGAATGGTAACCGCCCACGCGAGTTTAAGCGGATATTGCGTGAAGGTGCCGATTGTTTCGGTGGTGAGACTTTTGAGCCGGCTGTCATATCCGTGGCGAAACATTTCCCATGTGTAGGGTTCGAGTTCGTGACGCGAACCATTTTCCAGACAAACCGTGATCTCCTCGCTACCGGCCGAGATCACCCGCGCCATTGTCCCGTTGACCCAGCGTCCGAGCGAGTCATTGTTCAGAAGCATCACCTGCGCATCTTTTTTAATTTCCAGTGTTTGCGCGGTTGGAAAAGAATCCGGCAAAAAATCGCCGCCAACTTCTCCTTCATAACGGAAAATTTTTCCCGAAAGAGTGGAAAGTCTTTGCCGGTTGATCGCTTCGGCATGATCGTTGGTCGCAGTGAGAACCACGTGCAAACCCTTCTTCATTATCGCCGGGTCAAAATCGGGATCGTGCCTGCGGTTGAAAGCGGCGACATCTTTTTCCGTGAGGGTATTGTTCCGGACGGCGTTGAGCAAACGGATGAACTCGGCATCTTTCTGGCGATAGACTTTTTCCAGCTCGACGAATTGCGGACGCATCTGCGAAAAGATATTTGCGTTAAAAAAATGGGGCCCCGCGTAGGCCTCAAGCAAAGCCTGCCGCTCGGCGGGCCGGATCACCGGAGGGAGTTGATAGAGATCCCCGATGAAAATCATTTGCACACCACCGAAGGGAATTTTTTTTCGCTTGGTAACGGCGCGCAAAAAAACGTCGGCGCAATCGAACAGGTCGGCGCGAACCATTGATATTTCATCCACCAATATCATGTCCAGGTTGAGATCAAGACTGCCGTTCATGTTGACATCTCTAAAATTTCCCAATGCCCACCCTTATCCGGACCAATGCGTCGGATTTTGCGGTCTTCTTTCAGTTTCCTCAAATTCCATTCAATACCTCTACGAGTCAGACCGGTCTTTTTCATCAATTCCTTCTGGGTTATTTGTGGGTTTGTTTTAACAAATAAGAGTATTTTCTCCACAGTTTTCTCCACAGTTTTCTCCACAATCAATGGCAATTTTTTAAACTCTTCTTCTTTTTTAAAAACAGCAACAAAAAAACCTGTGACCTCAAAACGGGGAGGCGGAACATGGGCTTTTTTGGTTGCATCTTTCATCCGTCGAATACCCGAACCTATTTTTTCGATTTCTCCCATTCTATGAAAAAGGTCCACAAGCTTTGGGTTCCGATGCACACAACGTTTTCCCAGATCCGACCTCTTCATTCCCGGGGGAAGTCCGCCGGGATCCACAATTTCAACCCTGTCACGGTATATTTCAACCATTACTATGGAACCGCGTATCGAGTAATCACGGTGAACCACGGCATTCAAAACAGCCTCACGCAGGGCGTTTTCAGGAAGTTCCAATATTTCTTTTCTTTGGAGCGTTTTGATTTCATATCGCAATGAAAGATGACGCTTTAGAAATACCATTGCCTGCTCAACATTCTCAGGAAGCGTTCCCTGCATGTCTTTGCGATCAAGTATGTCGGCCTTCCCCGTTCCCTGAAAAAGTACGCAAGTAAGTTCTGATTGGGGAATAAACCTGCGTGGCTCCTTCGCAAAAAACAAAACTCCGGCATTATTGAAAATAATTTTGTTTCCTCTTGTATGGGCAACAACACCGAGGTTTTTCAGAATATCAACGGTAGAAGCGTCACCCTGATGTATTTTGCCCTTCTGCATGAATGAACTGAAGGCCCGTTTGTCAAAATCTTTCGGATATTGAAACTCCGGACAAGGTAATTCGTCAAAGTAATATGGCCGAATTTTTTGGATGAATTCTATTAGCTCGTCGCGTCTAAGTTTCTGACTCGTCGGGCCAACGCGAAGATAGTAACCGTCACCGCACGAATAAGGCTTTTTGCTACCTTCGGGCACATCTATGACAAGGATGTTCTGACTTTTTATGCGCGCCTTTGCGGCGGAAATTTTTACCGGTGGATCACAGTTTCGGGCAAAATCCTGAATCGCCGCCAGCAGACGGTTTGTCGTCTCAAATCCCACAACTTCGCCGGCATCATTGATACCGATGAAAATTTTACCACCCTCGCCATTGGCAAAAGCGACCATTTCCCTTGCAAGCGAAGGGGATATCCCTTCTTTGAATTCCACTTTCTGTGATTCGCCAAGTTTTAGGAGTATTTCAATTTGCTTCATTTACGTCCTTTAAAAAATATAATTCATAAAGCATTGAGGGCCATTTTTGAAATTTCTTCCGCGATCGCGGGGGCAGAAGTAAGTCCGGGCGAATCGATTCCCAAGGTGTGAATCTGGTTTTTTTGTTTTTCGATTAGAAAATCGCCGTAGGGTTGACCGTTAACATAGAGTTTTGGGCGATTTCCAGCGTAGGCGGGTTGCAAATCTTCAGCTTTCACTCCCTTGATATAGAGATTCGCTTCTTTTATAAAAACTTCCGGCGGAGTCACCAAAGAATAATCAGTTTTTTGAGACCAATCGAGTTCCACCTGTGTGGGACCCACATACAAATCACCGCCAACACCGCGGTGAAGATGAATTCCCATGCTGGAAACAAGGCGCTTGTCTTTTTCGCCGCCGGGCAAAAAGCGGCGCGGCACGGGATAGACCACTTCGTTGATCTTGCCTTTGCGCCAGATCATGTATTCCCCTTTAAACGGTTTGATCCGGTAATCTGTTTTGCCGCCAGCCATTTTATAAATTTCATCGGCAAAAAGTCCGGCGCAGTTGACAAGGAGCGAATATTCCATCGGCCCGCGCGTTGTTTCGATAATATTTTTTTCGGAGTTGATACCGGTTACGGCACACGGATAAATAATGTAACAATTTTCCTGAGCGGCAAAATAGCGCTCCAGTGCGCGAATGTAGAAAGCTACATCCATCATGCCGGAAGTTTTTGCGAAAATCACACCAGCAAAATCGTTCATCTCCGGTTCTTTTATTTTAAGTTCCGCCAAAGTTGCCTCGCGCATATCCGGAACACCGCAGGCCGCGCCATTTTTCAGCGTAGCCTCCAATGCCGGCACTTCCGCATCATTAAAAGCTACGAGCCACTTGCCGCATTTTTTATGGGGAACATTCAGTTTGTCGAGCCATTGATAGGTGAGCCGGTTTCCTTCCACACACCATTTCGCTTTGAGCGATCCTATCGGATAAGCAAAACCGGCGTGAATGACTTCAGAATTGCGACCACTAGTGTGATCACCCAAAAACTGTTCTTTTTCGAGGAGGAAAATTTCGGGATGACCGGGCTTACTCGCCAAAGCAATCGCCACATGCAACCCCACCACCCCTCCGCCAACAACGATGTACATAGTTTCGGCCAGCTAGCATAGGGCTGATAACTTGAAAAGCAGAGAATGGAAAGAAAACGGCCCGCTACTTGGTTGTTGGTGGCTTTGTTGTTGGGTTAACCGGATTTGTGATTGTTCTCGGAACATTGATTGGATTGGTGGAAGGAACGGTCACGTTTGTTGTGACGGCACCTGTCTTACCGACATTGGCTGTTGTTGGAGTGGTGATCACTGTTTTTGCTGTGGACGGAGCGGTTGTTTTGAAAGGCTGAGGCAATGGAGGCTGTGTCACCGTTGGTTGTACGACTTTCGCTTTGACCATGGAGAAACTGCCCAACACAAGAATTGCGATTGTGACAACGATTATTTTCTTATTCATAAATTTTTCCTCCTTTAATTTCTAGATGATATGTAAAAGCGTCAGGACGGGACTTGTGGGATATAAACCACAAGGAGGAAAAACCCATGAACCTGACAACAGCATTATCATCGCAGCACGATATTTTCGTAGGCATCGATGTGGATGCCAAAAGTTACGC
>JACRBV010000104.1 GCA_016213065.1 Deltaproteobacteria bacterium | reverse complement strand
CTTTGGTAACGACCGGAATTTTGAAAGAAACCATGCCCGATTATCAGCATCAAAAAGAGTTATCTGCTTTAATGAGTCCTCAAATCAGAGACTTGTTGAGCAAAGCCGGAATCGAACTTACTTCTTTTTCGGCACTTCCATGATCAAGGCAACCCTTGTTCTTTATTTTGCGATGTTGTGCGCCGCCATCGGAAATATTTTTTTGCGCAAGGGAATGAAGAGGATCGGCCCTCTCAAACATTGGCGTCCCATTCCTCTTTTTAAATTTTTTTGGAACTCTTTGACAAGTTTCTATGTGGTGTTGGGGATTATTATCAGCGCCGCTTACTTTTTTTTATGGATGACGGTACTCTCGTGGGCCGATGTAAGCTGGGCTTTGCCCATGAATGCCATCGAATTTGTTTTTGTGGCTCTGTTGGCCATTTTTATGCTCCGTGAAAAAATTGATTTAAACCGGTGGATTGGGATGGGTCTTATCGGCACAGGAATTCTTTTAATCATGAAGTCTTGGAAATAACGTCATAAAATATGTGGAAAGCAATTCTTATACTTTCTTTGGCTCTTATTGCGGCGGGGCTTGGGAATATCTGTTTGCGCAAGGGAATGCTTTTGATTGGACCCCTTGATACGTTGCAGATTTCTCTGCTTTGGAATTATTTTGTGGGTGTTTTGATGAATCCGTGGATTATTGCGGGGATTTTGCTGGAATTGGTCTATTTTCTTTTATGGCTGGCAGTCCTCTCATGGGCGGATGTGAGTTGGGGACTTCCCATGCACGCGATGGAATATATTTTTGTTGCCGTTTTAGCACAATTTTTGTTAGGGGAGGAAGTCCCGTTAATCCGATGGGTGGGGGTTGGCCTCATTTCTGTTGGAATTCTTTTCATGATCAAGTCATGGAACACAACAACTGAAAGGTTGGAAAGGGAGATCGAACATGTCACAGACTAAAATGAATATCCCGCCGGTAAAAGCTTATTTCCCGGAAGAGGATCGCAATTGGGTCGCTTCAAAAATCAACGAAATGCTTACAACGGGTCAATTGACCTTGGGAGCACTGGGACGCGAATTTGAAAAAGAATTTGCGGCGTTTACCGGTGCCCAATACGCCATCGCCGTTAACAGCGGAACCTCGGCCATCGAAATTCCCTTAAGAGTTTTGGATGTTGCCGAAAAAGATGTTTTGGTTCCCACCAATACATTTTTTGCAACGGGCGCCGCGGTGGTACACGCCGGCGGCAATCCGGTTTTTGTTGATATGAATCCTGAGACTTACGCCATTTCCCCCGAACAACTCGAAAAGAAACTGACTCCCAAAACAGTGGGTGTGGTGCTTGTGCACATCGCCGGTCTTGTTTCCTATCAGACTCCGGAAATCGCCGACTGGTGTAAGAAAAAAGGATTGTGGCTTTTGGAAGACGCCGCTCACGCCCATGGTTCCACCTATCAGGGAAAACACGCCGGAACTTTCGGCGTTGCGGGAGCTTTCTCTTTTTATCCCACAAAAATCATGACCTCCGGTGAAGGCGGAATGATTATCACAAACGACAAAAGAATTTTTGAAGAGGCTCAACTCTATCGCGATCA
This sequence comes from Deltaproteobacteria bacterium, assembly GCA_016213065.1. Taxonomy (NCBI): domain Bacteria; kingdom Pseudomonadati; phylum Myxococcota; class Myxococcia; species Deltaproteobacteria bacterium. Next base: position 12,251 of record JACRBV010000104.1, on the reverse strand, counting down.
GGGAAAAACCTCTTTCCTCACCAACACCCACGGCAAAATGGGTTACAACTGGCGTTTGAGCGAACCACACGCCGCCATTGGTTTGGTGCAATTAAGACGCCTCAAAGAAATTCTGACCAAAAGAGACAAAATTGGTGCCTTCTATAATGAAGAGTTGAAGAATTGCTCGTTTGGAAAACCTCTCGCGATTCCGCAGGGAGGATTCACAAATTACTACAAATATATTTTCACTCCGGACAAACCTTTTACCGATCGCGCAGGATTCAAAAAGGCGTTCAAGGAAAAGACAGGGGTGAGTTTGACTGGAGAAGTTTATGAATTGCCGCTCCACAAACAGCCGGTCTTTCAGAAATACGCAACTGGGGCTCTTGCAATAGCCGAAGACCTTTGCGCAAGACATATCTGCCTGCCGGTTTTCCCCAGCATGACGGAAGAAGAAGCAAAACATGTAGTGGCAAGTTTAAAAGAAGCATTTAATAATAACTAGCCGCGAAGCGGCGTTGAGGGGGAGGCTCCAGTGGCTTTGCCACTGGAGGGGGCGACGTGAGCCCCTACAAAAAGGAGGCATTCCATGGCTAAGGTCGTTGTTACCGGCGGCGCCGGTTTTATTGGTTCTCATGTGGTTGATCATTTGAAAGATGCGGGACACGAAGTGGTGATTCTTGATTACCACGCGAAGTCCCATCGCAATGACGTGAAATGTGAAGATGTTGATCTTCTCGATTTTGCCTCCGTGCTGGAAGCAACAAAAGGGGCGGAACATATTTTTCACATCGCCGCCGTTGCGAATGTGAATTACGCCTACAAATATCCAGTCTATTGCACCGACTTGAATGTGAAGGGAACAGTGAATGTGCTCGAAGCCGCCCGTATTCACGGTACCAAGCGCGTCTACTTTGCCTCCACCGTTTGGGTTTATAACGGTTCGAAGGAACAGGAACCAGTCACCGAAGATTCACCCTTTTATCTTCCTTCGGCGGGACATATTTATACTTCCACAAAAATCGCCGCCGAAATGCTCTTTCATAATTACGCCCAACTTTACAATGTACCCTTCACAATTTTGCGTTACGGAATTCCCTACGGACCTCGCATGCGTGAAGAGCTGTTGATTCCGATCTTCCTGAAAAAAGCATTCAACGGCCAGCCTCTTACAATTACGGGTGAAGGCGAGCAATATCGCAATTTCATTTATGTGAGCGATTTGGCAAAAGCCCATGTTTTGTCGATGAGCGAAGCGGGGCACAATCAGGTTTTCAATCTGGAAGGACCGGAAAAAATTACGGTTCGCAGAGTTGCTGAATCGATCCAAAATCTTTTGGGTAAAGATAAAGTCAAAATTGAGTTCGAGCCTTCGCGTCCGGGAGATTTCGGCGGCAAAACAGTTTCCGCCGCAAAGGCGAAACAGATTCTTGGTTGGGAATCCACAACCTCTTTTGAATCAGGTCTCGCCTCAACGGTTGATTTCTTCAAGTCTAAATGGGGAGCGTAGCAAGGAAACCCGTGAAAGTTTTAATTACAGGCGGAACCGGATTTATTGGTGGCAATCTGGTCCGCCTTTTATTGAACAAAGGTTGTTCGGTTCGTGCCCTTGTTCGCAAAACTAGTTCCCTCGAAAATCTTGAAGGGCTTGACGTTGAACTTGTCTATGGCGATTTGCGCGATACCTCTTCCCTCAAAAAGGCCTGCCAAGGTTGCGATCAACTCTATCATGTTGCCGCCTCGTATCAATTCTGGTCGGAAGACCGACAAGAATTTTACGAAAGCAATGTCAACGGAACGCAAAATATTTTAACCGCCGCGCGTTCTGCAAACATTTCGAAAATTGTTTACACGAGTACGGTTGGAACCGTTCGTTACCCTGACGATCCTTTAAAACCTTCCGATGAAACCGCTTTTCCCACGCAAAAAGATCTTTACAACGATTACAAACGTTCCAAATTTCAAGCCGAAGAAGTCGCCTTGCGTTTCGCAAAAGAAGGTCTCCCCATTGTGATTGTGAATCCTTCCGCGCCGATTGGACCGCGAGATATTAAACCCACCCCCACCGGAAAAATCATCGTTGATTTTTTGAAAGGGAAAGTTCCCGCGTACATCGATACAGGACTTAACATTGTTGATGTGGCAGATGTGGCGGAAGGTCATTGGCTGGCGGCTCAAAAAGGAAAAGTGGGGGAGCGCTATATTTTAGGAAATGAAAATATATCGCTTAAAGAAATTTACGAAATGATTGCCCGATTGACCGGAAAAAAACCACCCCGTTTTCAAATCCCTTACACGGTTGCATTAACATCCGCTTATGGAAGCGAATTGATTGCGAAAATTTTGCAAAGACCGCCTTCAATTCCCGTAGGCGCGGTGAAAATGGCGAAAAAATATATGTACTTTAATTCCGAAAAAGCCGTGCGTGAATTGGGTCTCCCACAAAGCCCTATCGAAAACGCCTTCGAAAAAGCAATTCAATGGTTTCAAGAACACGCTAGAACAAATTAACTTTTCATTGGGATATCTGTCATTCCTGCGAAGGCAGGAATCCATGTGTTTATCAGCTTTTCTGGATCCCCGCTCCCTGCCTACTGCCTGCAGGGACAAGCTTCGCGGGGATGACAGACTAAAATTTAATTTACTGTAACAAATAAAAAAGCCGGAAGGTTTATTCTTCCGGCTTTTTAAATTCTAAAAAAGAAAGAGCTCTTAGTTAGCAGCTTTTTTCTTCTTTTTGGTTTTCTTGGCTGTTTTTGCTGGTGCAGCCTTTGTGTCTTTGGCGTCTGTTGTTGCTTCTGGAGTTGCAGGGGTACCTTTTTTGGCACCGGCTTTGGCAACTTCAGTGGCAGGAGCGGCGGCCTTTGTGGCTGTTGCTTGGACAGCAACTGGTGCCTTTGTGGCGGCCGCTGGTGCCTTGGCTTCGTCAGCCTTTACTGCAGAAACGCCACTCAAAACGAGGGCTGCTGCAACTGCGAACAATAAAGTTTTCTTCATTTCTTCCTCCTTGGGGATTTCCCCATAATTGTGCTTCGTAGCTAACAGAAACCCTCTTTAATGCAAATTAAATATTCTTAATGTGCAAGCCGAGAATATCTTGGAGGGGTTTGTTGGTAACCAGCCCAAGGAACTTTAAGATAGATTTCACAAGGAACTTTTGTTAGTTTGCCCGGCGTGGACATTCGAAAAGAGGTTATCCAAACTGCAAAAAAGAGAATTCTTTTTACCCGCCACGCTGTGGATCAGATGAATAAACCAGAAAGAATGATCTCGGAAGAAGAGGTCAAAGCGGTATTATTAGAAGGAGAAATCGTGGAAGAATATCCCAATGATCCAAGAGGTTCCAGCTGTCTTATGGGCGGGTGGTTTAAGGGACAAAGGACGTTGCATATTGTTTGCGCTCCAAAGGAAAATTATTTGGCCATTATCACAGCCTACATACCCGATCCTCAAGAATGGGACAAAAATTTTAAAATACGAAGGAGGTAAAAATGGAATGTTCTTATTGTAAGGGAAAAATGGCAAAGGGAAAAACATCTTACACAATCAACCGAAGAGGATATCACTTGGTTATCGACCAAGTGCCCGCCTACCTTTGTACCCAATGTGGAGAGCCCTATTTTGAGGAAGAAGGAGTAAAGGTTATTCAGGAAATGTTAAAAGTCATCGACAAAAAATCGGAAGAGTTACAGGCGGTGGCATAACTTTTTTACTGTTCATCTAATAATTGATCTTGGCGTAGTGGCCCGGCTTGAGGGCTCCTAGTTTGAAGAGACCGATGGCGGTGCGGCGCAAACGAATAACGAAGAAGTTGAATTTTTCAATCATTTTACGGACTTGTCTATTTTTCCCCTCGGTTAAGGATATTTGCAACCAACAATTTTTGTCAGTTTTTTTCAGGATTTTGACTTTTGTTGGTTGTGTGGTTCCCCAATCCAGACGCACGCCTTTTTCCAATTTTTCTAAAATTTCAGGGGTTGGAATGCCGGAAATTTTAACTTCATAAGTTTTAGGCACCTTGGATTTGGGATGGGTCAATTCAAACGTCAGATCGCCATCATTGGTGAGAAGAATCAAACCTTCCGAATCAAAATCAAGACGTCCAACCGGATAGACACGTTCTTTGATATTTCCCAGATAGTCATAAATTGTGGGACGGTCTTCCGGATCAAAATGGGTAACCATCACATTTTTGGGTTTGTGAAAGAGGTAATAGACCTTCTTGGTAACGAATTTTACGCGTTTTCCATCAACGGCAATTTTGTCGCTAATCGGATTGGCTTTGGTGCCCAGTTGAGTAACCCGTTTTCCGTTAAGAGAAACGCGGCCCGCTTCAATCCATTTTTCTGCTTCACGCCGCGAGCATAAACCGGCTTCGGCCAAAATTTTCTGCAGACGCTTTTCTTTCATAAGTGTTGGACACTTATGACAGCAAAATAAATTTTACAACATATCCTTTGGCTGATAAGGCCTTTTCCATGGCCCACCGAAAAGATTATTACCAGCTTTTGCAAATTTCCCATCATGCCGACCCGGCCATTATCAAGGCCGCCTATTACACTCATTTGAAAATTTTGCGGAAACATCCTGATTTAGGTGGTTCGGAAGAAGAAGCCAAGCTTCTCAATGAAGCCTATGAAACATTGAGTGATGAAAAAAAGAGGCGGGAATACGACAGAAAATTATTGGAGAATGTTATTCCCATCTCTTCGGTGCATAAAGAAGAAAATCCGTTTAATCCTTCCCAAGAACAACGTTTAGCGACTCGTGTAGCTTTTCAACAACCGTTGCAATTCAGACAATATCCGAAGGGAATCTGGTTTGAATCCCAATTCCGCGATGTTTCCACAAGAGGTGCCTGCTTTCGTTCGGTGGGCAAATTCAAAGAAGGAGATTTGGTCGAACTGGAAATGTCCAAAGCTCCTCATGTGTGGGCGGTGGGTAAAGTGCGTTGGGCACGTCTTCTTCCGCAACGCTTTGGTTCTCCTTTGCATGAAGGGGGCGTGGAATTTCAGCAGATTGATGTGAAAGCTTTCCAGTCCTATTTGACTGCGTTTGGTTTGGATCATCTTTTTTAATTCTATGCAAAATATTTTGGGAAAGTTGTTTCAAGTTTTTAGTTTTGGTGAAAGCCATGGTCCGTGTATCGGTGTGGTGGTGGACGGTTGTCCCGCCGGTTTGAAAATTGATCTCCAAAAAATTTCAAAAGATCTTGCGCGGCGCCGCACTGGACAAGATTTGACTTCCTCAAGAAACGAAGAAGATACATTTGAAATTCTCTCCGGTGTTTTGAACAACACCACAACCGGTGCCCCCATTTGCATGACCGTCTGGAATGAAGATGTTCAATCCAAAGATTATGAGGCCCGCCGTTTCACTCCAAGACCGGGACATGCCGATTACACCGCCTTCATAAAATATGGTGGCTTTGAAGATTATCGCGGAGGTGGAAGATTTTCAGCCCGCATCACCACCGGTTTTGTCATGGCGGGAAGTCTTGCCAAACAACTGTTGGAGCAAATCGGTGTTAGCATCTCAGCTCAGCCTGTTGAGATTGGCGGTGTTCAGGATCCTTCGCAGATGACTCGTAAAATAAATGAAGCGATGGAAAAAGGGGATAGTGTGGGGGGTATTATTGAAGCGACAGCTTTAAATCTTCCCGTCGGTTTGGGGGAGCCGGTCTTTGATAATCTTGACGCAGAATTGGCTAAGGCTCTGTTTGCTCTTCCCGCTGTGAAGGGAGTTGAGTTTGGCAATGGTTTTGAATCAGCCAAAAAATTGGGTTCGCAAAATAATGATGCTTTCGAAATGAAAGACGGAAAAATTCAGACAACCACAAACAACGCGGGCGGTATTTTGGGAGGTTTATCGAGTGGTATGCCGCTGGTTGTCCGTGTTGCTTTCAAACCAATTTCTTCCATCGCCCAAAAACAAAAAACGATTCATTTGAAAACCGGCGCAGAAACGGAGCTTGAAACAAAAGGCCGTTTCGATCCGTGCCCCATTCCTAGAGCTATTCCGATGGTGGAAGCCATGATGGCCATTGTGCTGGCCGACTTCTGCCTGCGCGCCCAAAAAATTCCCAGAGTCTTGGAAAATCACTGAATTACTTTATATTTTCTTCCCACTTTTTGGAAAGCGGCGATGGCTTTGTCGAGGTGTTCTTTAGTGTGGGCGGCGGAAATTTGGACGCGGATGCGGGCTTTGTCTTTGGGAACGACCGGATAAGAAAAACCGATGACATAAATTCCTTCATTGAGTAAATCTTTGGCGATGTTTTGTGCCAATTTGGCATCTCCCAGCATAACGGGTGTAATAGGGTGCGTTCCTTCTAAAATATTAAATCCCGATTGTTTCATTTTTTGACGGAAGTAATGGGCGCTTGTCTCTAGTTGATCCCTAAGCGCCGTGGATTTTTCGAGAAGTTCGAAAACTTTTAAAGAAGTGGCGACAATCACGGGAGCAACGGTATTGGAAAAAAGATAAGGACGAGAGCGCTGTCTTAGATATTCGATAATTTCTTTTTTCCCCGTGGTGAATCCGCCCGATGCGCCGCCAAGCGCTTTTCCAAGTGTGGAAGTGATGATATCCACGCGCCCCATGACGCCGCAATGCTCCGGCGTGCCGCGGCCTGTCTTGCCGATAAAACCCGTAGCGTGGGAATCATCGACCATCACAAGCGCTTCATATTTTTCAGCCAGATCACAAATGGCGTCGAGTTTGGCGATAAAACCGTCCATTGAAAAGACACCGTCGGTGGCGATCATCTTCAACCGCGCACCTTTGTCATCAGCCGCGCGTAATTGTGTTTCCAAATCATTCATGTCCGAATTTTTGTAGCGATAACGCTCTGCTTTGCAAAGACGGACGCCATCAATAATGGAGGCGTGATTCAGTTCATCGCTGATAATGGCGTCTTGTTCATTGAGAAGAGTTTCAAAAAGCCCGCCGTTGGCATCGAAACAGGAAGAGTAGAGGATGGCATCTTCCGTTTTTAAAAAGCGGGCGATGGTGGCTTCCAATTTTTTGTGAAGATCAGTGGTGCCGCAGATGAACCGGACCGAAGACATTCCAAAACCTCTTTCATCAAGCGATTTTTTTGCCGCCGCGATGAGTTCCGGATTATCAGCCAATCCCAAATAATTATTGGCACAAAAATTAAGCACTTCGCCCTGCGGAACTTTGATGTTGGCCCGTTGCGGAGATAAAATGAGCCTCTCTTCTTTATAAAGTCCCGCCCCCCGAATTTCCTCGAGCTGTGTTTTGAGAATTTTTTCAAGTTTTCCGTACATTATTTTACAAAGGCTCGCTATCAAATGGAGACAAAAAGACAACCCCATAATACAAGTTGAACGGAAATGGCCGAGATGTTAGGGATTGCGGGCCGATGAATATGAAATCCATCCCCATTACCTTCGACAAAAGTCACATTGTCACTATTGGGGAAAAACTCTATGCTGAAGCAATCGAACTAATTCGGGAATTGGTCAACAACGCCTACGATGCCGATGCCACGAGGGTGGATGTAATCCTTTCAGAAAATGAAATCCGTGTTCAGGACAACGGCTCCGGAATGGATTTCGAAGGTCTCAAGCAGTATTTCAATATCGGTTCTCCCCTCAAACAGACAAGTTCCAAATCTCCGCGCTTTGAACGGGCGCGCATCGGCCAATTTGGAATCGGGAAATTTGCCTCACTAGCCGCCTGTGAGCGTTTCGAGGTAATGACCCAAAGAAAAGACTTTGCCGCCAATGTTGTTTTCGACAAGAAAGAATGGGAGGCGAGTGGTGACAGCTGGCATCTTCCAATGGAATTGATATTGCTCGACAAGGAACGGGGCGACGGCACAACGGTTCTGCTGAAAAATCTTGTCAAAAAATTTGATCCGGAGGACGTGGAAAACTGCCTTATCTCCGGCGTACCCCTCAAAGCGGAGCATTTTCAGGTTTTTCTCAATCGGCATCCCGTGACACCCAAAAGTTATGCCGGACACCGGATTCCCATTCTCGAAGGAACTTCCTTTGGACCCATACATGGCGAGATTGTTTTATTACCGGCAAGTTCCGCTACTACGGAGGATTTGGGAATTGAATGCAGGGTCAAGGGGGTCACGATCAGAAGAGAATTTTTTGGAATGGAAACGTGGGGTCCTTTGATGAGCCGTGTGCGGGGAGAAATTCACTGTGATTTCGTTCCCATTACCTCGGATCGCACCGGTTTTATCACCGATTCGGAAGAATACCAAGCCTTGCAAACCGCCATACAGAGAGTCATGGCAGAGGTTAAAAAACAAATCGGCCGTTTAGAAAACAAACAGGAAAATCGCAGAGCATCTCGCGCCTTGAATGAGGCGCTGGAAAGAGTTTACGCCGCCTTGCTTCGTAATCCCGACCTTTCACCTTTTGGAGCCATACCGGAGGGAGATTTTAACAAAGGAATTGGCAAGGCGGCAGTCAAACCGAAGGAAAAATCTGTCGACGAGGGCAATGGCTCTAATGAAGAACTGAGCTTACAAAGCACGGAAAAAGAAGAAACCAAAATGGAAGAGATTCCGGCCAAGCTGAAAAAATCTTCCAAAACGATGAAGCGCTTAACGCCTGATGCGGTTGTAAAAAGACTGAGGTTTGGAAAAAACAAAGTCGCTTGCTGTCTGGATCACTTTGGTCCGGAGGGTTCGGAATGCTTTACGGAAGGAAGCGTCATTTACATCAACAGAGATCATCCCCTTTATCTCCGCGAAAGCAAAAAAGTGGTGACCTACACCATGTATATCGCGAGACTTCTCACTCAAGAACTGGCTTTAATGAAAGATTCCAGAAGTCCCAGGCAGGCCTTCGAGCGTCAGAGCAAATTGCTGAAGGATGCCTTTCAAGGGACAGAAAAGAGTTAATCACATCTAATCCTATAATGGTAGATAATGAGCATTATAGGATGATATTAACGTTTGACAAACAATCCTATAATTAACTATTATTCCTATTATAGGATCATAACTATGAATAGTGAAAAAGGCCCTAAATCATTTTCTGGGAGGAAATATGAAATCTCTCTTTTAGAGGAGGAGCATCAAAAAACGCTGTCTCGCGCCAGTTTCATTGTCCTTTACGGCCGAAGGCGGGTTGGCAAAACAAGGCTCATCACCGAATTTTATAAGGACAAAAATCTGTGGCGTTTTGACGGAATTGAGGGTCAGCCCAAAACGGCTCAGATACAAAACATTTTAGATCAGACGGCCCTGTATTCCGGAGATGATTTTTATAAATCCCTGAAGTGCCGTACGTGGATAGAACTGCTCAAGGCGCTGGACAGGGCTGTATCGTTAAGCAAAAGCAAATATAACAAAACAATTTTTCTGGATGAATTGCCCTATATGGCGGGTCGTCAGTCGGAGCTTGTATCGGCAATAAAATGGGCATGGGATAATTTGTGGCAGGACAAGAAGGGGTTTACATTGGTTCTTTGCGGTTCCATTGCCTCGTACATGATCAAGAAGGTGGTAAAATCATCCAGTCTTTACGGCAGAATCAAACTTGAAATTCTCCTGAATCCCCTCAGCGTGCCGGAAGTTTCCGAATTTTTTGGAGGTAAAAAAGCCTTGAAGGAAATATGTGATCTGTACATGTTTTGCGGCGGGATCCCTGAATATCTACTTCAGATGGATTTTCATGTAAGTGTGTCAAAGAACATTGCGCGCCATGCCTTATGCAAGGACGGTTATTTTGTCGGCGAGTTTGACAGGATATTCAAGGACATCTTCAAGGAAGAAAAAATATACAAAAAAATTATTTTACTTTTGAGTCGATACAAAAGTTTGAAGATTCCGGAAATGACGGATTTGTTGGGCAGGACGGGCGGCGGGGGTTTTGTCGGATTTCTCGAAAATCTGGAATCGGCGGGGTTTATAAAAAGTGTGGCACCTTTTGATCGTCCGGAAGACAGCAAATTAAAGCGTTACCGCTTGGACGATGAGTATCTGTTGTTTTATTTTAAATTCATCTATCCGAATCTGAAAAAAATACGGGAGAATACGGACCTGAACCGGGCATTGTCTTTGCTTACGGGCCACAGTTACAAGTCGTGGGCCGGTTTTGCCTTTGAGCGCCTCTGTTTGAAACATGCCGGACAGCTGATGAAACATTTAAAAATGGATCAGCTTGTGAAAAACTATGGAGCCTATTTTGATCGCCGGTCCAATATCAAGGAAGGCGTTCAAATAGACCTCCTATTTGAAAGGCACGATCCTGTCGTTACGGTGTGTGAAATGAAATATTACGATGGTCTTGTCGGAAAATGGATCATAGAAGATGTTGAAAAAAAAATTTCGCTTTTGGGTGAAACAAAAAAAACGGTAGAAAAAGTTTTAGTAACTACAAATGGAATTACCGAAGATTTAAAACTATCTAACTATTTTTCGCACGTCGTCCTGATCGACGAACTCTTTGCCTCCAATCATTGGCCCCTGTAAGTGTCGGACACTTGTGCAACTATGCGAAATTCCTTTGTTTTATGTGGGTTACGCAACTTTGGGGTCGTGGCGGACGATAATAGTAGTGTATGGGGATGACTATGCCTCAAAGGCTTGAAGGTGAGATTCGCTTAATAAATGATGAGCTTTTCTATCTTTATCAGACGGAGCAATCCTATTTTGATGATCATCCTGTTACCCTCTGGTTCTCGCAGATTGCATCCGGCAAGGATTTGACGGAGGAAAGGGTCGCTCTCGAATCGCAAATTCAGTCGGGCCACGGGTTTGCAGAAAGGGCAGGGAATGCGCTCATTGAAGGAAAAGAGAAAGAGGCACAAGCGCTTCTTTCCAACGCCAGACGGTATCTCACAGACGCCCGCTCGCTTTGGCTCAGACTGAGCGAGAAAGGAAGCAAGGCCGCTGAAAAAGGCGAAGTGGCGGTAACGGCGGTTGCTGTTGCCTCTTTGAGCTTTTCCGCTCCAGCAGGGGGGCTGACGCTCCTTGGAGCCTCAGTAGGACTGACTTTGGGTACTGGCATCTCTGTTGCACTCCATGCCGGCGGTTTTTCAGCCATTCGGCTTTTGAGGGAAGACGCCGAGCCACCCGAAGTTCCAACGCCCTCTGCACCTGAATCCGGAAAAGAAGAAAAGAAAGAAAAAATTCCAATGTGCACCGAATCTTTGGTCGCCGATTCAAGTGATATTGAAGAAGGTGTCTGTTCCCCTGTTCCACAAAAACCAAATCCGTTCGAGGCATGGGTTGACAAGGCAATAGTAGAACCGGTGCAGGAGCTTTCTGCAAAATCGATTCCTCGCAGTGAATTGACTGAGCAGGCAAGGACCGCCATTATGGAGTGGGATAAAGACCGCTCCAAGCGGCATCATTATGGCCATTTTCTTATAAATGCGGAATATTCCGGGGCGCTATCCGCAACACTTCATAAAGAATGGAACGCGAGACTTGATGAATTGCGGACGAAAACGGCCGACATCAAAGACCCGTGGCAAAAGTTTCACAAGGTGATGGAGGAACTCTATCCGCGTTATCTTTCCTTCTATGTTGACGGTCAGGCGGGTTTTGCCGGTCTTTTGAAAGGTGAGGGAGGTAACTGCGAAGCTCGGATGAAGATGATCCTTTCTGCAATTGAAGACCTGAATTTGGAACTGCCACCCGACAATGTGATTGGAATTCAGAATTTTGCCGATCATATTCAACTCGTTCTTTATAATACAAAGACCGGTGTGATTTTTGATCCCATGATGCGTGAGAAGACGACAGAGACACCGGTGCCTCTCTATGATCCGCATATTATTTTCAACGCGTTTTTGAAGGGGGAGGGCGAGATCTCTTCGTTTGATGATGCGCATTCTATCCTCTTGCCGGCAAACACGGAAAACTCAACCGGCATGGCGCATTCTACCAACGCTACAAATTCCAAATTTGCGTTTCCGGGCCCCGGTGTTTATTTTTTGACATCGGCACCGCCGGATTTCGATTTTTCCTCATCGCCTTATGGAGCGGGTGCGGAATCTGCACAGTTTTCAGGCGCAGAAGCACCGAGGCTGTCCGCCATCTCCTTGGACGACATAATATCAAAAGGAGATCGTAAAATTATCGGAGACGAGATGAAAAAGAGTGGCCTCGATTTTAGGGGAGGTTATGCCGACACTGATTATGTTCTCTTCGAAAACAAAAGAGACGCAGAAATTTATAATGATCTGGCATCGGTCGGCGACCAACGACGCTTTTTATTATCAAAATTCCAACGCGCTGTTGCCCGTGCATACGAGAACAGAGATTTTGT
>JACRBV010000103.1 GCA_016213065.1 Deltaproteobacteria bacterium | reverse complement strand
GGAAAGATCGGGTCCCACATTACCCCCTTCTCCTTTAATGCTGTGACAATGAACGCAATGCAGGTCACCGTAAATTCTTTGCCCCTGCAAAACGAGCGGATTTCTTTCAATCCGCGGATTGACCAGAGGAGATTTCCAGCCCTGATACGAAAGAAGCACAACAAAGCCCACCGCGATACAACCGCCACCAATCCAAAACGGTCTTGCAAACGGATGACGTTTTTCCCCACGCTCCAGAAAAGGAATAAAAATCAAAAAGAGAAGCATCAGCGTGGGGAGCACAATGGCGGCCAGATATTCCAGAGATCCGGGGAACAATTTGAGAGACTGAAATAAGAAGAGAAAATACCATTCCGGTCTCGGATTATAGGAACTATCTGTCGGATCGGCAGGGTTTTCCAAGTCAGCACCAAAATGGGCGGATAAAAAGAAGATAACCGCAAAGACCAGCAGGACCATGACAACATCTTTGAAAACACTGTAGGGAAAAAAAGATTTTCCCTTGGCTTTTAGTTCTTTGTAATCGGGCGCCTTCTCTCCCCTTGCCTGCGGCGGCGCGGAAATGCCGTGATAGACAACCAAAAAAAGATGGATGCCGATGAAAAGCACCATGAAAATGGGGAGAGCCAAAACATGAAAGGCGTAGAAACGCGTGAGGGTCAGCGCCCCCAATTCCGCGCCCCCTTTTAAAACGGTGGCAACGGCAGGCCCAAGAAACGGGGCTTGGCTAGAAATGTTCGCGCCGACGGCCGTTGCCCAATAGGCTTTCTGATCCCAAGGTAAAAGATATCCGGTAAAACCAAGACCAAAAGCACCCAGCAGTAAAAATATTCCGGCGATCCATGTCAATTCCCGTGGAGCTTTATAGGAAGCCATCACGTAGACACGGAAGAGATGCAAAAATATAAGAACGATCATGACGGACGCACCCCATTTGTGCAGGCCGCGGATAAAAGCGCCCATGGGAACTTGGGTCATGATGTAGCGAATGGATTCATAGGCATGATCGGGAGATGGGGAATAATTCATCCCGAGCAGTACACCCGTAATAATCTGAAGAAGAAAAACAGCTAACGTTGCTGACCCTAGCGTATAGGCCCACGCCCATTTTCCGGGCAAGGGAATCTTGCGATCCAAAAGAGTCTGTTGGATATCCGGCCATCCGAAACGATTCTGAAACCATCCCAAAATTGTCCGCATTTTCTCAAGCCCTCTTTAGTGTAGGCAGTACCCACAGTTTTCCGTTTTCCACTTTGACGGCGTAGCGGTCCAGCGGTCTGGGCGGCGGCCCCGAAATCACGTTGCCATTCATGTCAAACACGGCCGCGTGACACGGACATAAAAATTCATTCTTCGCGTTATCCCAGCGGTAGGGACATCCCAGATGGGTACAGTGTGGATCAAAAATCGTGAATTCCTTTCCGTCTTTCGTCACGACCCACGCGGAACGCCGCTCTTCAACGGTCATCCAGCCATCTTTGCGTCTTTGAACAAAATCAACTTTTGTGGGTTTGTCGACGGGGATGGTGTCGGCTTCTCCTAAGAAAACCCAGTCAAGATCGCTTTCCTTCCAGACGGGAGACAAAAAATAGGTGGCGGCCGGCGCAAAAAGAGAAGCACCGATGAAACAGCCCAGACCCCAAATTGAATATTTTAAAAAATCTCTACGATCAATTTCCATTGTTTATTGCTTTCTAGGGCACCCTAGTCATCCTGAACCCTTCGTCATTACTGTCATTCTGAGCGGAGCGAAGAATCTGCTTGATAACAAATTGGATTCGAAGCACAGCGAGGAATGACAAAACCAACAGTCTCTACTTTGTGGCCGGCTTCTTGCCCAGTTCCGTTTCAGCGCTTTTCACTTCTTTGATTAAACTCTCGGCTTCCCCGATCACTTCGTCCACGTTAAAGGAATGCCATTTTTTCTGAACCGCGTTATAACGTTGCACAAAATCTTTTTCCATTTTCACAAACCGCTCTGATGCCTGTCCTTTATATTCGGAAAGTTTTTTCTGATAAAGTTTCAAAGACCCCTTAAGCGTGTGAAGCAGACTGAACGCCTTTGCGGCCTTAACCGGTTTTCCGTGACACAACGAGCAAGTCTGTTCCAGATCGGAATACGAAAGCACGGTGGTTGCCATGGCCCCATGGCACGTCAAACAATTTGGTCCCCGCCCTGTGCGATTCAATGTTTTATAATGAATGCTCTTTTTAAATTCCTGAAATTCGTTGGTGTGACATCGCCCGCAAGTAGCGGGAATTTTCTGAAAATAAACAGAGGAATTGCTGTCTTTGGAAGAGAGTACGCCCTGATGCGCTTTAACGGGGTCCGTTGCGGTGGCATTCCCGCCGTGACACGACTGGCAGGTCACGCCTTTTGCCGCGTGAATGGATTTTTTCCAATCGGTATAATTGTGTCCGACATGTTGAAGTTCCGTCAGTTGTTGGTGGCAGTTAATGCAGGTATTTTCTTCGGCAAAACCCGAAACAGACGCACTCATCACAAGCATCAACCCCAGAATGAAAAAAAGTCTATAAAGCGTGACAACCGGTGCAAACATTTTTGACTCCCTTTTTCAAAGGGACACTTTTGTGGGCGCCGATTTCATGACACTGAACGCAACCCATCATCCCTGTGTGCGCTTTATGTGGCATTTTTTTTCCGAAGGCAACAACAAATTCCGGCGGCACTTTTACAGAAACTTTGGAATGGCAAAGTGTCGCGCAATAACTTCCTGATAAAAGAGGGTTGGCAGAAAGATCAGGCAGTTGTGCTTTAATTTTTTCACCGATTTCAGAAAGAAGTTGGTCTTCGCGTCGGAGAACGAGAGAAGCCAGATAGATATTGTGTTCCCCGTGTGAGGCACGGACAAAATCGTGCCATCGTTTTGCCAATCCAATCTTTCCTGACATCGCCTTGATTTCATCCGGAGGGAGAGTGGCGGTTTTCAACCCGGCCCGCGCCGCGTTGAGTTTTTCATCAAGCCCCGCCAGAGTTTCCTGCAGAGCACTTTTGGTTTCTCCCCATATTCCCTCAAAATGTGCTCCGTGGCATTTCGCGCAGGCTCCTTTGGAGGGTTTAAAATTTTTTCCCCTGAATTCCACTTCGCCCGAGGCAGGTGTTTCTTGGTAGTGACAACCAATGCAATCGACATTTGCGAGATACATGGGACTTGGCATTTCCGGAAGTCCCAGAGCAGAAACTTTTCCCGAATACATCTCCAACTGACCGGCATGTTTATTTTCGTGACAGAAAGAACAATCAAAAGCCAGCGTGGGCGGGTGGAATGGTTCGGAAATATCTTTTTTTCCAAAACCATGGCGTATCTCCTGATGACAATGGAAACAAGCAACACTGTGTTTGGTGATATGGTTTTCATGGACAAAGGCGACATCTTCAAAACGGGCCAGTTTTTCCGGTTGGTTGTGACAGGTCAGACAACGGTCTTGGGAGACATTCCCTTCTCCTTGTATCACATCCAGATGACAGTTCTGACAGGCGACTCCCTGTTTCGTTACAAAATCTTTGTGATTGTAAGTCATGTTGC
>JACRBV010000102.1 GCA_016213065.1 Deltaproteobacteria bacterium | reverse complement strand
CAATAAAAAATCGGGTGAGTTCAAAAACATTATCAAAATCGGCAGAACGCATTTGCAAGACGCCACACCGATCACACTCGGTCAGGAGTTTTCAGCTTATTCCGCGCAAATTCGAAAAGGGATTCATCGCGTCACACAAACTTTGGATGGACTCGCGGAACTTGCCATTGGCGGCACTGCCGTTGGAACAGGCATCAACACCCATCCCCAGTTTGGTAAAAAAGTTTGTCAGAAACTTGTGGAAGAAACCGGTTTCAAATTTCGTGAGACCGACAATCATTTCGAAGCACAAGCCGCAAAAGACGCCTGCGTCTTCACCAGCGGCGCTCTCAAAACGCTGGCAGTGAGTCTGATGAAAATTGTCAACGACCTCCGATGGCTGGCTTCCGGCCCGCGTTGCGGGCTTTTTGAAATTGAACTTCCCACATTGCAAGCCGGTTCCTCCATCATGCCGGGAAAACTCAATCCGGTTATTCCGGAAGCGGTTGCGCAGATTGCCGCACAGGTAATCGGCAACGACGCCGCCATCACCATCGGCTGTCAGGCGGGCAATTTTGAACTCAATGTAATGATGCCGTTGATTGCCCACAATCTCATCGAATCCGTGGAACTCTTGAGCAGTGCGGCTTTGAGTCTTGCCGACAAATGCGTGCTCGGCATCAAGGCAAATGAAAAACATTGTGAAGCCATGGTGGAAAAAAGCCTCGCGATGGTCACCTCTCTGGCACCTGTATTGGGTTACGACAAATCCGCAAAGCTCGCCAAAGAGGCTTTTGCCAAGAATGAAACGATCCGCGCCCTGCTCGAAGAGGAAAAAATCCTCCCCAAAAAAGAGCTTGAAAAATTGCTGGATCCCAGATCTATGCTAGCCCCAAAGAAAGACTAAAAAGGAGACGCCATGCAAAACTCTCTCGAAAAAGTAACTGCAAAAGAGATTATGACTCATGAACTTCTCTCCGTGGAACCCACCATTCTGGTTCAGGATGCGGTCCAGCTAATGGACGAACACAACATCGGCGCGTTGGCGGTCTTAAGCCCCATTCAGGATTTGCTGGGAATTTTTACCGAACGCGATTTATTAAGAAGAGTCATCGCCAAAAAACTGGATCCCGCCAAAACAAAAATCGAACAAGTGATGACCCCCAAAGTCATGGTGGCTCAAGCGTCTGACAACGCCATGGATTTGGTTGAAGTCATGTTCCGCGAAAAATTCCGCCATCTTCCCGTGGTGGACGGTCGCAAAATCGTCGGTATTATTTCATTGAAGGATTTCTACAAATGTCTTCTGCAGAAACAACTTTAGAAGTCATTCTCGCCCACTCCGCTGGCACTTGCTTCGGCGTGCAAGGCGCCATTGATATTGCTGAAGACAAACGCAAACCCATTTTGGGTCCGCTCGTTCACAATCCGAAAATTGTGGGAGACTTGGCTAATCAGGGCATTCCCGTTTTGGAACGCTACACGGATCTTGAAAAAATCCAGAACAAAGGAATCAAAGAAGTCATCATCACCGCACACGGTTATCCCAAAGAACTCAAAGAATCTCTGCTTGAAAAAGGCATTCAGTATCACGACGCCACCTGTCCTGTTTTGTTGAAATGGGTTTATGGAAAAATCGCAACCTTCGAGGCTGAAGGTTATGATGTTGTCATCGTCGGCAATCCAAAGCATGCCGAAATTATTGCGAGCAGAACTTACGGAAAGAAAACCCACGTTGTTTATTCTAAAGAAGAGATCGACCAACTCCCGGACAATTTGGAGAAAGTGGTGGTGATCTGTCAGACCACCATCACACGCGACAAATTTGAAAAACTGGTTAATTATATGCGCGCCAAAAAATATCCGCATCTAAAAGCAGTCGACACCCGTTGCAAACCCGTGAAGAATCAGCAAGAGGCGGTGGAAGCCCTTGCAAAATGGGTTGACGCGATGATTGTTATCGGTGGATTTGATTCTTCCAACACCACAAATCTTGCAAAACTGTCGCAAAAATATTTACCCAAAACCACCTATCATGTTGACTCCCCCAATCTGCTGAAAGCGGAATGGCTTAAAGGGGTGAAACATTTGGGTTTGGGTGCCGGCACCTCCACACCCAAATCACAGATCCGGGAAATCCAGCAAAGAATTTTGGAATTGTACAAAGGAAAAGTTGTTTTTCGACAGGAATCAAAAGAAGGTGAAATCATGGATATCGACTTCACCGCCGAAGACGAATTCTAAATCAGGACAATATGCACTCATTTCAAGATTTTCTGAAATCTCTCAAGGGAAAAGTCCCTGAAATCACGCCGGAAGAGGCTCACAGAAGAGCCGATATGGATTCCAAAACGGTAATCCTTGATGTGCGCGAACCGGAAGAATGGAAAGAGGCACATATCCCGCGCGCGAAACATATTCCCCGCGGTCTTTTGGAATTGAAAATTGAAAATCTGTTCCCTGATAAAACAACGCCAATTATTTGTCACTGCGCCGGAGGCACGCGTTCCCTGCTGGCCGCTCACTCGCTCAAACAGTTGGGTTACACCAACGCCTCTTCCATGGCCGGCGGTTTCAAAGCATGGACGGCATTATTCCCCTCACCCTGCCCTCTCCCACAAGGGGAGAGGGAGACGGTGTCCCCGCCGGTTGCGGCGGGGAATCATCGTGTGGAGACAACGTCATCTCTCACAGATTCAGAACGCACACGCTACGCTCGCCATTTGAACATTCCCGAAGTGGGAGAAGAGGGTCAACTCAAACTTTTAAAATCAAAAGTGTTGTTGATCGGCGCAGGAGGACTTGGTTCTCACGCAGGCTATTATCT
>JACRBV010000101.1 GCA_016213065.1 Deltaproteobacteria bacterium | reverse complement strand
GGAATATAAGCCGCTTCTCCTTTGGCCCACGATAGAGAAATGCCGACGATCTTGGCCTTCATCACATCAAGCGAAGTAGTTTCCAAATCCACAGCGAGCATCGATTTTTCTTTTTTAATTTTTTCCAACAAGTCTTCGAGTTCTTTTTCGTCAAGAATAAGTCGGTAACCGCTTTTTGAAAGAGTGACCTTGGGGGCGACCTCCGACACAAGTCGGGAAAATTCCAGTTCGCGAAAAAGTTCATTGCATGCCTCGGTATTGATGGGTTGGTAGTGCAACGCATTTTCATCAAACGCGACGGGCACATTATAGTGCAATGTTGCCAATTGTTTTGAAAGACGGGCCTGATCCGCGTATGTTTTGAGGCTCTCCCCTGTTTTCCCCGGAATTTTTTCGGCATTTTCAAGCACCGTTTCCAAGTTGCCGTATTCCTGAATTAATTTGCTCGCTGTTTTGGGACCGATGCCCGGAACTCCCGGAATATTGTCGGAGGTATCCCCCACAAGCCCGAACACATCAGCAACGCTTGAAGGAGGAACACCAAAGCGCTGTAACACTTCTTTGTGTGTGTAATGTTTTTCCTGCATGGGATCCCACATATCGACTTTATCATTCACGAGTTGCATCAAATCTTTGTCGCCGGAAATAATCGTTACCGTAAAACCCTCTGCTTTAGCGCGTTTGGTCATTGTGGCGATGATGTCGTCGGCTTCAAAACCCGGTTTGACAAATATCGGCATATTCATCGCCTCCACCACTTTTGGAATAAAAGGAAACTGGGGGACCAAATCATCCGGTGGTTCGGAGCGATTCGCTTTGTACTTGTCATAAAGTTCATCGCGGAAAGTCGGTTCGATGGAATCAAAAACAATTGCCCAATACATGGGCTGTACCTCTTTGGCCAATTTCAAAATCATCTGCGTGAAACCATAAATAGCATTGGTAGGAAAACCCTTGGAAGTAGCAAGAGAACGAATCGCGTAATACGCACGAAAAATATAACCAGAACCGTCGATGAGATAGAGATGTTTAGTTGAATTCATGCCGCCCAAGCCTCGCCAAATAATTCCACGCCGGGTACTGCTCCGGCGCTTTGCCGATACCTTTCAAGATCACCAGCTTTTCCAGCCGGACATCAAAAACATAATCGGTTTTTTTGGATTTCATGCTTTCCACCTGTTTTAAAGACCCTCAAAAAGCATCGCCAAATCCTGAACGATCAAACCTTCCGATGTCAAAAGAGCTTTGCTGTCTTTGTTGATTTTGGGGGCCATGCAGGTTTTTTCTATCCGCCAGTCTTTGTATTTTCGATGGATCTTTAAAAATCTCTCCACGTGACCGCAAAATTTTTGTCTGTTCAGGACCAAATCTTTTTCGGACCTTTTACAATCTCCAAAGCGTATGATTTTATTTTCTTCATCCAGTGCAACCAAATCAATCTCCGTATCACCCCGATCCCAAAATCCAGAAATTCTTTTGGTGAGGCGCAGGTCGCCGATATTTTTCCGACTCCGTTCTTCATACAAAATGCCGACCAGTTTTTCAAAAGAAGTTCCCTCCATTGTTTTTAATCTCTCATCCGCTGTTTTTAATCTCTCATCCGCCTGTTGTACGAGAATATCAACCGGTGAAAAATTAACCGCCGCAACTGGGGCTGAAATCGCCCCCAGCCAAGACTTTAAAAAATTATCGGTGATATAATACCGGCTACTCCTTGCTTTTGAGGCGGCAAAAATGGGAAGACGCTTTTCAACAATCCGGTATCTATTAACCAGCGTTTGCAGGTATCCTGCGACCTGCTCATCCTCTTCGCTGATTTCCCTGACATGGCTCAACAGATCATTATGAAAACAGCCCGGATGGCGAGCGATATATTTTAAAATAGCATCATAACGACCGTGAAGTTCCCTGAGAAACCAATTGTCCGCCTCGTTTTTCAACGGAGAGGAACTTTCAAAAAATATTCTTTTCAATAAAAAGGGTCTTGGTTTGCCCAAAACTCCCTGCTCAAAACAATCTCGATAAAATTTTGGAACTCCTTCAAATAAATTCCACAAAAACAACGTATATTCCGAATCAACCCCGCCGTGTTCCCTCAATATCTCCAATATTGAACCAATTTCAAGATGAGGCAGTTCAATTTCATCCGTAGTTCTGTTGTAAAGCGGGGCAGATCTGTCTTCTAAAATCGCGGTCATCTCGGTATGGATGGAACCCAAAACAAATAATCCTTCCCCTCACCTCGCTTGCATCCCTCGTCAACAAATCCACCTCTTGTTGCAAATAGGAGCAAAAATCACGAAGTCTTTGTCGATTGAAATACTGAAATTCATCGATGACAACAATGAAACCCTTCCGAACCATTTTGGATACCAGCTTCGCTAGCTCAAGCAATTTTCTGGGTTTTGCAAAATCACTGTCGGAAATTTGAAAAGTATCCATGGCATCATGGACAATATTCAAGACACCGGCGGGAGAAGAATCTGGCGTCTGAAAATAAAACAGCGGCCGCCCATGTTCTGCCGTGAGCACATGCTGAATCAGAGTTGTTTTTCCAATTCGCCTTCGCCCAGTGACCTTTGCAAAAAACCACCGATTTCGGTTAATGATCCGGTTGAGCTGTTCGACTTCTGATTTCCTGCCGTAATATTTCCAGTCCATTTTCATAATTATTAAAATAACATAATCATCATTATATTAAATATTTTTATATTGCAACCATTTGTTATTACTTGTTTTTTCATTAAATTTTAAGAATGCATAGGTAAAATAAATCACAAAAATCCTAGTTTTTTCATGTTGTTATAAATTGTCTCTTTGAGTGCTTCTGACTCTTTAAATTGGCCTTTTAACTGAATCGTAAGGCGTTTCATAGTTTTTGTTCAAAACCAAGAGGAGCGCCGTTGTTGGATTTCCCGAGGGATTTAATTTTGGTCATACTCTCTGGCAAAATAGCTGAGAATAATATCGGCGCCGGCGCGTTTGATGGCGGTGAGGGATTCGAGGACGGCTTGCTTTTCGTCGAGCCAGCCGTTTTTTGCGGCGGCCTTGATCATCGCGTATTCGCCGCTCACTTGATACGCCGCGATAGGGACATTAAAACGTTGTTTGGCGGCGGCAATTACGTCCAGATAAGGGAGAGCTGGTTTCACCATGAGCATATCGGCACCCACTTCCAAGTCGGCTTCCATTTCACGCAAGGCTTCTCGAATATTGGCCGGGTTCATTTGATAGGATTTGCGATCCCCCGAAGAGGGTTTGGAGTGGGCCGCGTCTCGGAAAGGACCGTAGAACGAAGAGGCATATTTGGCGGCGTAACTTAAAATGGGTGTATTGCTGAAACCTTTTTCATTAAGAGTCTTCCGAATTATTTTGATACGTCCATCCATCATATCGGATGGTGCTACCATATCGGCTCCGGCTTCGGCATGTCTCAGGGCCATCTCGGATAAAATTTCCAGACTGGCATCATTCACAATGTTGCCTTTTGAATCGACGATGCCACAATGGCCGTGGTCGGTGTAAGCGCATAAACAAACATCCGTCATCACTAATAAATTTGGGGCAATTTCTTTGATGGCTTGAATGGCTTGAGGGATTAACCCATCTTTTTGGATGGCGCCCTTGGCGTTGGGATCCTTTTGAGAAGGGACTCCAAAGAGCAGAATTCCGCCCAACCCCTCTTCAAGTGCCACTTTAGCTTCTTTTGTTATTCTATCGACAGAATAGCGAAATTGGCCCGGCATAGATTCAATTTCTTCTTGAACGTTTTGACCCGGAACAACAAAGCTGGGCCAGATCATTTGAGCGCGGTTCAGATGAGTTTCTTCAACAAGCCGTCTCATGGCAGGGGTGTTTCTAAGTCGTCTCAATCGTGTTTGTGGAAACATATTGGAGGATCTCTCCTACCATATAAAGGGAGCCCGTTGCAACTAATACGCTGTCATCCCCGAGAAGATTGGGATCCGACTGGATTCCCGCTTTCGCGGGAATGACAGAAGAGAATTTAATCGGTTCCTCCAAGGAAAAGACGGGTTTGGAACAATGTTGTCGCAGATGGGCCGTCAGTTCTTTTGCGGGCAAGGCCCTTTTGGAAACAGGTGTAACACAGGAAAAACTTTGTGCCAGAGGCACCAATGGCAAAAACA
Organism: Deltaproteobacteria bacterium; assembly: GCA_016213065.1. Lineage (NCBI taxonomy): Bacteria > Pseudomonadati > Myxococcota > Myxococcia > Deltaproteobacteria bacterium. Next base: position 2,382 of record JACRBV010000101.1, on the reverse strand, counting down.
TCTCCTGCCAATTTTTATCTTTAAGAACTCCGAGGAGAAAATGAATTTTAGTTTTTGGGTGAGCGTCCTTTAGATAATCGGACAAGGCTTGAATGCCGGCCAGATTATGAGCGCCATCTATTAAAACCGGAGGGTTTTTTTGGAGGGCATCTTTAAAAACTCCTGATTTGTCATTCCCGCGAAAGCGGGAATCCAGTATTTTTAACAAGTTCTGGATCCCCGCTTTCGCGGGAATGACGTTATTAGGGATGCACTGGATATACTGTAATCTCCCCGGCCATTTTGTTTTAAGAAGAGCTTCCACAAAAACTGATTCTAATTTTATCTCAGGAAGCAGTTCTTGCGCGGCGCACAGAGCCAGCGCCGCGTTTGTTTTTTGGTGCTGGCCGTGAAGTCCCAAGGGATGAATCATCGCTGATGGATGGATCCATTTCAGAGTCAAACCCATTTTTTGACAGGACTCTTTGATGATGGAGACAACTTCGGGTGTTTTAGGGGAGCTAATGAAGGTGGCTCCGGGTTTAAAATAGGCGCATTTTTACAAAGCGATTTGCGTGAGAGTTTCTCCCAGATAATTTTGATGGTCCAGAGAGATGGGCGTTACAAGAATTAGTTTCGGTTTTAAAAGATTGGTGGCATCTAAACGCCCTCCCATTCCTGCTTCGATAATTGCGATATCCACTTTTTGTTCGGAAAAATAAAGAAACCCAAGTAGGGTTATCATCTCAAAAAAACTTAAAAAATTTTCTTCGGGAAGCCGTGGACGAACTTTCTCAACAAGCGCGTCGAGTGTCTTGCTGTTAATTGATTCGCGGTTGATTTGAATGCGTTCGGTGAGATCGACAAGATGAGGCGAAGTGATCAAACCGGTTTTCAATCCCGCTTCCCGAAGAATGGATTCTAAAAAAGCGGCGGTAGATCCTTTGCCATTGGTGCCGACAATATGAACTGTGGGATATTGAACCTGCGGGTTGTTGAAGAGTTCACAAACCCGGCGCATCGGTTCCAAATCACAACGAAAATCTTTTTCGGCAAGCCTCTCAAAATATTTTTCGATTTTGGTCATATAGAAAATTAACTTTTCATTAGGACATCTGTCATTCCTGCGAAGGCAGGAATCCATTTGTTTGCCAGTTTTTCTGGATCCCCGCCTTCGCGGGGATGACATACTAAAAGTTAATTCATTATACTACAGTGTCATGGCAGAATTTTTTTGATGCTGGAAAGGAAAATTTCAAAATCTCCGAGATCGTTATTCAAAAGATTGTAAATTTCTTTTGGCGTGATTTGGGCGTAAAAATGGACCAAACGATTTCGAAAACCGGCCATTTTTACCAATTTTTGAGAGGCAAAATCCTGCGGGACGATTCCCTTTTCGCCAAGGGCAAAGGCAAGTTCTTTGTAAGTACCCGTTCTGGCACCGCCGGGCAGACGAGCCAAAATATGCGAGGCAACATGGAACACTCCTTCCAGTGCCCGGTGAAGATGATACTGAGCCAATTTGAAACCGACTCCTTTGGAAAAGGAATCAAAGGGTTCCTGCCCCAAGAGTTGCAATTGGGCCACTTCTTCCTGAATGCCGCTCATGCGTACCAAAATGGTTTCTTTGTCGAGTGATGGTTTCATGGGATGCTGTTCAAAAGATGCTTTTCAAACAATTTGCGATGGGATTCAAAATCGGCATGCTCCAAAATGGTGAGTTCCTCAAATTGGTGTCTCATTTTAGGATTCAAGTCGAATAGAATTTTTCCGTTTTTGACAACATGATAGCGAAGTTGCCCCGTTGTTTCCCGAAGAAAAACGATGTCGATATCGGACATCGTCCGGTAGAAATCGCTGAACAGCTCGTAGAGATCCTGATAGATATCCCCGCTTTTATTTATACTCCGCAAACTCTTCGAGTTTGCTTCGCGACCCAGCAAAGCTGGGTCTTGACTTTTTTCCAGAAGAATTCCGATGTCAAAATCGCTGTCGGAACGGTGAAGGTCCTGTGCCCTTGATCCAAAAAGATAAACGGCGGCCACTCCAAGTTCTTGAAGCCGATTGCGAATGGAAGGTGTTTTTTTCATCAAAATCAGACTAACATAGCAGTTATTTCATGTCACTTTCAAAACAAGTAGTGTGATGTCATCCTGAGGGATTGGATTTTTAGTGAAATCCTTCCAAGTTTTCAAAATGCCGTTTTGTATTTCGATGGCTTGTTTGTCCGATAGGATTTTCGTTGTTTTCAAAAGACCTTCGGTGCCAAAGGATTTTTTCCCTTTGATTTTGGACTCTACCAACCCATCGGTATAAAAAATAACCACATCGCCTTTGTTTAACGGACAACTTTTTTGATGGTAGATTTCTTTTCGTTGGATGCCTAGCAAAGGATCTTCGGTT
>JACRBV010000100.1 GCA_016213065.1 Deltaproteobacteria bacterium | reverse complement strand
GGGCCTGCGCTTCGATTCGCCCCTGCCAAATCTTTGATTTGCATTGCATCTCACCGATCGTGTCCATGGAATCTCCTCTCATGGAAACCCTTTTAAATTATTTCTCCACGAATTAAAAGATGGGGTTGGGCGATCGCTTACTTTTGAACTCAGTCCAACATCAAATGAGCGGACTTGGAGCAAGGGAGAATGTCGACAACTGACATTGGAAAGAGCACATGCTATGTTCTATCTTATAACTAGTTGCTTACGAACCGAATGCGGTACAACACCTTGTCGGATAGATCCAAAATATTTCCGAAATACATCTTGTCCCTACGCAGATGACTACATCGACATCCCAACTTTTCTCAAAGCATTTTCACATGAAATTGAGAAATATGGTGGAGATATAGACGTCATGGAACCTCACATGCAGGAAGAAACGAATATTCCACTTTGTATTATTGCTCCGGAGATTCTGAGGAACGCGGCGTTAGGTTGTGAAGGGGCTGTCGCCAAAAATTAAAGTGGCGCATCTAAAATTCTTCCGGACTGATTTTTCTTAAACTTTTTTTCATGCCTTGGTGTTTTTTGTTTTCCAACATCTTTTCTTTGGCGCGCTTGGAGCGGCGACGCTTTTGCCTGCGGATTTTTTCGATCCGTTGTTGTAGGGTGCTTTTTTTTCCCTCTATTTGTTGTGCAATTTTTTCTACCAGCAAACGCCGAGCATAAAAACGGTTCAACGATTGCGACCTTGAAGTCTGACAACGCACTTCCAATCCCGTTGGAGTATGGGCAAGCTGTACACAAGAAGAGGTTTTGTTGATTTTTTGCCCCCCTGCCCCGGAACCCCGGATAAATTTTTCCACAAGGTCCTCTTCACGAATCTGATATTTCTCCATCTCCTTCAGGAGTAGTTGTTGTTTGGCAGGTGAAACGGGGAAAAGTGGCATGTACTACTGCTACCACTTTTCATTGGGACTGACAAAATACAATATCACGCATAAAATGCCCATACTTACTTCAAATACACCCCAAATACGATTCATATACGCCTCAAAACACTTCAAATACGCTTCATGGATAAATTTTTTGCCTTTTAAGAAACTCACCTCTATACTGGTAACCGTGGATCGCAAGCAAAACCTGTAAAAAGTCAAAAACTTTAAGGATTTCAAGGATGGTTATTTATGTCAGAGACTCTTCCCATCGTGACCGACGTCGCAGTCGCATCCAATGCCGCCCCATTGGAAAAGGCCGCCGGCTATTCTGCTTCGGAAAAACGCATTCCGGCCCCGAAAGCGGAGACGGCACAAATCTATCCTTTCCATGCCTATCATCTGGCAGAGGCGTTAAAGCTTAAGGAAGTCGCCAAATTATTTGACCTCAAACCGCTCGTCCTTAACCCGACAAAATTGGTTTATGAACTCTCGCCAAACTGCTTCTGTTTTTTTTATAATTTTGGTTCCGTTGTTTTTTTCAATGTCGATGAGGCCATCCAAAAAAGCACACTGGAACGGGCAAAAAATTTCTCTTTCAACGCCCAAGGTCCGCAAACGACGGATGAGTTTTTGATGGAGGTGGAGCGCAAGGCAAAAAACACCGTGACGTTCGATAAGGTCATTGTCGACAAGCTGAACCGCGACAAGATTGAAATTGCGGGACTCGTATTGGCCCAGTCCACCGCGCTCGAATTTTTTGAAAAGAAGGTAGGCGATATTTTAGACCGATTGGGACACATCACTTTCAAACTGGGAGAAAGAAAAGCGCAGGACCCGAGTGCAAAAGAGATCCGGGAATTTATTGGCGCCGCAATGGCCACAAAACAGAATCTGATTGGCACTCTTTATCTTTTGGAAAAACCGGAGGAGACGTGGGAGAGCAAAGTGCTTGATGACCTGCATCAGGAAGCAACACTGATGTTTGAATTGAAGGACCGCTTTCGCGCACTGGATTACAAATTAAAAACCATTCAGGAAAACCTGACCCTGCTCGCCAACTTTGCCACCAACCGTCAGATGCTTATTCTGGAAGTTTCCATCGTTGTCCTCTTTGTCCTCGATATCCTTCTCGTCGGCTACGAACTGTTTTTGAAGTGACGCATTTCTGTCACCTGACTGACGAAAACAAAACAAACATTCTTCCCAACCCATTTTTAAACAACTTCCGACTGGTACGCATTTTGCTTTTAAAAGGTCTGATGCCTTACCTTATTCCAATCGAACGCGTGGAACAAAAAATTTTATTGATTCGTGGGGAAAAGGTTCTTCTGGATAGCGATTTGGCAGAACTTTACGGTGTCAAAACCAAAATTGTCAATAAAGCGGTCGGACGTAACCAAGCGAGATTTCCACAAGATTTCGCATTTCAACTCACTGAAGAGGAAAATCAGACTTTGAGGTTCCATTTTGGAACCTCAAAGAAAAAGGGTGGTAGGCGCTATTTACCCTATGTTTTTACCGAACAAGGGGTAGCCATGCTGTCCGGTATTTTACAAAGTAAAAAGGCGATTTTAGTAAATGTGGCCATCATGCGCACTTTTGTGAAACTCCGCCGGATGATTGCCACCCATAAAGATCTGGCTCAACAACTGGAACAATTGGAAAAGAAATATGACCGACAGTTCAAGGTTGTCTTTGATGCTATCCATCAATTGATGCAACCACCACCGTTACCGCCAAAAAGGCGCATCGGTTTTTAAGAAAGGAATTGGGCAAAATTATGTTAGGCACTGTTTATTCTGCGGGGATTTTGGGATTTGAGGCGACGCTTGTGAAGGTGGAGGTGGATGTTTCCGGAGGGCTTCCGGGGTGGCAAATGGTTGGACTTCCGGAAAAGTCGGTGCAGGAATCTAAAGAGAGGGTCAGCGGCGCACTTCGCAACAGCGGTCTTCGTCTCGAAGCGAGGAAAACAACCATCAACATGGCGCCGGCCACCTACAAAAAAACGGGAAACCAGTACGATTTACCAATCGCGGTGGGAATGCTCGTGGCGCATCAAGCGATCTCCCAAAACAATCTCTCCTCTTTTTTATTTGTCGGCGAATTATCACTGACAGGTGAATTGAAACCAATCCACGGCCCTCTTCTTTTTGCCGATCTTGCAAAACAGAAGGGGCTCAAAATCTTAATCCTCCCAAAAATTAACGCACCGGAAGCGGGGCTGATTAAAAATATTCAAATCATCGGTTGTGAAACAATTGCGGAAGTTTTTGATTTTCTTAATTCGGGTAAAATGCCGGAATCGGCGGCACTTCAAAAAACGGCTCCACCGTTGCAACAATATCTTCCCGATTTTTCTGAAGTCAAAGGGCAATTGCTGGCCAAACGTGCACTGGAAATTGCGGCGGCGGGAAATCATCACCTTATTATGATGGGCCCACCGGGAACCGGCAAAACATTGCTGGCTTCAAGACTTCCTTCAATCCTGCCTCCCCTCACCCCCGCTGAATCACTGGAGTCGACAAAAATTTACAGCGCGTTTGGTTTGAATGATGTTTCCAAACCGTTGATAACCGATTCTCCTTTTCGCAGTCCCCATCATTCCACTTCTTACGCGGCCCTGATTGGCGGCGGCAAAGATTTTTTATACCCCGGCGAAATCACACTCGCCCATAACGGCGTTTTGTTTCTCGATGAACTCCCGGAATTTCATCGCGATGTTTTACAAATGTTACGTCAACCTCTTGAAGCCGGTCATGTCTGCCTGACCCGTTCCAAGTCGCGCATGAAATTTCCGGCCTCGTTTCAACTTATCGCCGCGATGAACCCGTGCCGGTGCGGTTACTTGGGACACCCCAAGCGCCACTGCATCTGCGCGCCGGGTTCCATTCTGCAATATCGCCACAAAATTTCCGGTCCCTTGCTCGACCGAATTGATTTGCAAATTGAAATGGCCCCTTTAAACGAAGAAGACCTGTTTGGAAATCTTCCCACCGAATCTTCGGCACAAATTCGGGAGAGAGTGATGACAACACGAAAACGCCAGCAGGAACGCTATGCCGAACTTGATTTCTCTTGCAACGCCCAACTCACCCACAAAGATTTAAAAGAGTTTTGTCCGCTGACACCGGAGGCTGAAAAATTTTTCCGCAAAATTTTTCCAACTTTAAACCTTTCCGCACGCGCCCATGACAGAATTTTAAAAGTCTCCCGTACGATCGCCGATCTGGACGGAAAAGAAATCATCGAAACCGAACAAATCGCCGAAGCCGTCCAATACCGCGCCCTCGATCGGGAAAATATATTTTAAATTTTATCCAAGTCGTCGCTTTCCTTCTCAAGGCGCTTGGTTTTGCTGTGTGGAGTGGTCATTTCTGCGGCTTCCCTCCGCCTATTCCTCCCGCTTAGGCTTTGGTCCCGGCGCGGAAGCCAGAGTGCCCATGGCCATCGCCGTTATCGGTGGCGTCTTTCTGTCAACCCTGCTGACACTGTTCGTCGTCCCCTCTGCCTACAACTTATTGAGCCAGCGGGAGAAGGAATAAATCCCGCTTGTGATATGGGCATTTTTCCGCTACAGTTTGCATGGAGGTGAAAATGATACCAAAAATCGTTCCCGTCACAGAATTTCGCACAAAAGTCTTGGAAGCGGTCCGTAAGGCCCAGAATGCAGGCCAAGAGTACGTCATCACCGCCAAGGGAAAACCGGCGGCTGTCCTCATGAATTTTGAGGAATGGGAAAGCCTTTTGGAAACGCTTGAAATCAAGCAGGACAAAAAATTGATGGAGGCCATTCAAAAGGGAAAAAAATATTTTAAAAAAAACCGGATGAAGTCCAAATCCCACAAAGAGATCGATTGGAACTGAAATATGCCCTACAGAATCCTGATCCCTCCCCATGTGGAGAAGCAGATTTCCAGACTGCACCCGTTGCTCAAACAAAAAATTCGTTCTGCCCTAGATGATCTTTCCATAGATCCGCTACAGGGAAAGTCTTTAAAGGAGGATTTACAAGGACTCTATTCCTATCGTGTCACAAAATACCGCATTATCTACAGCATCCACCATCATGTTTTGGAAGTTCACGTTATTGCAATGGGTCCCAGAAAAACCATTTATAAATCCATATATTAGTGGGGGTCGGCGGTGTTGTAAATTTTTAAGGAAAAAAGCGGGTGCAAACCAAATATTTAGTATCATATAAAACACAATAAAATCATATTATTATATAGATTATAAGAATATATTTTTAGATATATCTGTATTTTTAACTTATTTGCGACTATATATTTAATCGCATGGGAAATATTCTATTATTACCGGAAGTTATAGACGATGGTCGGATTGATACAATACTCAAACTCATCCATTTCGCAAAAATCTATTCCAACGAAAAAAAAGAACTGACACTGGACTGGTCTAAAACAAAAACCCTCTCGCCTGCAGGCTATGCAATCATGGCCTGTGTTTTTGATTTCCTTGTCGAACAAAAAACCGCGATAAAAAACAGGAGAATATCAAAAAAACTTCTGGATATTCCTGTTATCTCAAATTTCAAAAACATTAAAAATTTTACAACCCTTTCAAATCCTGACATCAACAATATTGAAAACATAAGTCTTATGGTAAAGGGCGTTGAAGGTGGAATCAACACGCTTTTCACGGAACGTCTTGATGAAATATTTTCAGATAAAATCTCTGAGGATATTTTGTATGCGAGCAAACTGATAATCAATGAATTGATGCAAAACAGTCAGGATCACTCAACAGCAGAAAGATATTATATGTATGCCGGTCTCTGGAACAAAGAATTTCATAGTGGACTTCTGGATATGGGAATCACCATACCCGCAAAACTGGAACAAAAATATATCCGCCAAAATGATATCGCCTATCTTGAGCTATCTTTTGAAAAAGGCTCCAGCACTCGCAGGCAAAGGACCGGCGGTTTTGGGTTGCATTATTTCTTTGAGTTTTTAAAAAAAAACGAGGGCAAATTGACTCTCGTCAGTCGCAATGCCCAAATAAGACGTTATTTTAAGACGCGGCGGTCCCAAAAAAATATCCTGAAATATCCGTTGCCCGGGACATGGTGTTTTGCAAGATTTAGTCTGGAGGAAAAATGATAAACATCAGTATAAAAAATGATTTTTCCGGGGATTATATAACCAGAGTGGCGGGTGAAAAATTGAGAAAAATAATCCTTGAAGCGGATCTTAAAAATCAAAAAATTGAAATCAATTTTTCAGGCGTTACTATTGCCAGCACCTCTTTTTTTGACGAAGGTTTTGCCAAACTTAACGATTCAGGTTGGACAATGGAAAAATTAAAGACTCAAATAATTCTCAAGAACATCAAACCAAAAGATCACTATGTCCTTCTGGAAATGTGTAAAAACCGCGGAATGAAGTAAAAGCAGTGGAGATGAATTTTATGCATGCAATGACGATTTTACCTTCTGAAAAAGCGGCGGAGCGCAAACGGCGCGAAATGTTTGCAGGGTCCGACGCAACCGTCTCGCTGGATGAGACGATTTTTTCTCTTTCTCATTTTTTAAAAACGGTCACCGTCACCACGAAACCGATTCTCACACGTCCCCTGCAAAAGCATTTTATTTTCTATTGCCTCAAAAAATATCCGCTCCGTTATTTTGAAAAATTGAAACATTTCCCCGGGCTTGCGAATGCTTTTTTAACCACCATCCGCCAATTGAAACGCTACAATATCTCTTCGGAACATTTGGAAGGACTTTTGAAAGAAACCGGTTCTCTCAAAGAATATGATCTCCTGAAAACTTATGAACGTTACGAAGCTCTTAAAAAAGAGAAGGGTGTTTTGGATGAGGAAGATATTTATCAACTTCCCATTCAAAATATTCCCTATGAAAATCTTGTTTTAGAAAATTTCTTTGAAAGTCATCCCGCACTTGATTCTTTTGTATCCCAATTCAAATTTAGTTTTAAAACACCGGATATCCCAAAACCGGATTCTTTAAAACAGGCGCAACTTTTTTCTCTCCCCTCTCCGCATCAAGAGACAGACTGGTTTTTGATGCGACTGCAAAATCTTTTGGAAGAAGGGGTAGCCGTTCATCAGATCGGCATTTTTATGGGGGGGATTTCCAAAAATTATGACCCGGTTTGGAAAAAAATGGAAGCGATGGGACTCATGGAGGGAGAAACTCCTTTTCTGACATGGCGCGAAAAAGCGGAAGGGCGGAAGGCTCTGTTCACTGCTTCTCAAATAAATTCTGAAGACGCCTCCCTCACCGAATGGATTGATCGATTCCTTGCCAAAACGGAAAATAAAGACATCGCCAATCTTTTAGAACCGCTTCGTTTTCATAATCATGCCCTGAACATCGGAAAATTAAAGCGACAAGAATGGCTGGAGTGGCTTAAAGAGAATCTCGATCAACCACCTCAAACAAAAATCAGAGACTCCTTAAACGGTCTTCAGTGGATGGAATTCGACGGCGGCGATTTTGTTCCACTCCAATATCTCTGGGCTCCTCAAATGCTGGAGGGGACGTTTCCCTCTTTGAGCGCTTCCCCATTTTTTCGGGATAAAAGAGACCGCAGTCGCAAAGAATGGAATATCTTGTGTAAAGCCTTTCCCGAACCTCAAGACCTTTTCGAAAAAAAGCGAAACATTTTTCTCCATCAGCTCTCTTTGGCAAAAGAGACATGGCTCACTTATCCCAGAAGGGACAGCTTTGGACAGGACTTGGGTTCCTCACCCTTTACATGGGATTTTTCAGAAGCGGAGAATATCAAAGAGGTAGCCCCTTTGTTTTTTGGGAGAGAGACTTTGAATCAGAAATTAAAAATTGAGAAAGAACGTTTGAGTGACAATTTAAAAACGGATGCGTTTCACGCCAATTTCAAAGACAACCCGCTTCTGCAACAACTGAACCCGCAAAAGAAGGAACATATTTTTAGCCCGTCGCGTCTAGAAACCTATGCCCAATGCCCTTTCAAATATTTTTCCAATCGCATTCTGAATATTCCACAACAGAAGGAATATTCCCCACAAGTGGACCCGGAAGATCGCGGCACTCTTTTTCATAATTGCCTTGAGAAATTTTTAAAAGAGCATGGAAATCTTTTTTTAGAGGCGCGAAAAGACTCAACAAAGGAAAAAGAGCTTTTTGAAACATTGGGAGAAGTTATTGAAAAAGTTTTTCATGAAATGACCTCTCAAATGGTTTATGCCAACGCGGAACTCTATCAACATTTGAAACAAAAGACGTTGGAGCAAGCAACCCTCCTTCTACAGAACGAGCTGGAAGAGGCCAGAAACATTGACTCTCCCCTCACCCCAACCCATTTTGAATGGGGATTCGGGACCTCTCTCGAAAACAGTCTCGATATCGGCGATATTCATTTCAGTGGGCGCATTGATCGTATTGACTGCGATGACGCTTCCAAAAATTTTTTGGTACTTGATTACAAAACCGGAAGCAGTGCCACAACCAAATTTCAGGACAAATTACTCAACGGTCTTTCCCTTCAGCTTCCCATTTATATTACAGCGGCACAAAAACTTTTACTTAAAAATTACACACCCATCGGCGGGATGTTGATTTCGGCAAAGTCCGGGGAGAGAAAACAGGGACTACTCGACAGTCAGTTTAACAAAACCCATTTTTTAATGAGAAAAGGATCAAAGGCACTTTTGGAAACCGAGGACATGAAACAAACTATCGAAGCAACAATGGAAATGATTAAAAATTATGTGGAGAAAATCCGGTCAGGTTATTTCAGCGCAGAACCAAAGGACTGCAAAGCCAGTTGCGATTACAAGGATATTTGTCGATATCCACTAAAACCGTTCGAATGATTTATATGCAACTTACAGAAAATCAAAAACGGGCTGTGGAATCGGTGGATGTCTCGACCGCTATTATTGCGGGGGCCGGTTCCGGAAAAACAGAGGTGCTGACTCAGCGGCTAATTTATATTTTGAATTCGGGAAAAATAAATCTGAACCAGATTTTGTGCGTCACCTTCACCGAAAAAGCGGCTCATGAATTGAAAAAAAGGGTCGCACAATATCTCCCCGAAGAGTCGAAAAAAGATCTCCCGTGGGCCGCCATCGGAACTTTTCACAGCTTTTGTCTCAATCTGCTCCGGGAACAGGCCCCACTGCTTGGGTTCTCCGGCGCAATCGAAGTTTGGGATGAACATACCGCACGTTTGGCGATCCACAGACATTGCCGAAAAACACTTCTGGAAGCTCTCGACAATAAAGAACCGGAGGCGGTGCTACTGCTTGATGCATTTGAATTCAGGGAAACACTCCTTTTATTGGAAGAACTCATGCAGTTTCGGTGGCACTTTGAAGGGACCATGGACAATGGACCATGGACGATGGACCAGAAACAAAAAACACTGCATTTTGCGACAACATATCTTTATAAGAAAATTCTTTCATCTTACACCGCGGAAAAAAAAGAAAGAGAAGTGATGGATTTTCAGGATTTGGAAATGGAAGCACTCAATCTTCTCAACACCAACAAGGAAGTTTTAAAACAATATCAAAGCCGCTTCAAACATATTTTGGTGGATGAAGTGCAGGACATCAACGATCTCCAAAAAAATCTAATTGAGATGCTTTTTAATCCCAAAGAAAACAGGCTTTGCATGGTGGGCGACCCCAAACAATCAATCTACCGCTTTCGCGGAGCCAATGTGACAGGCCTGCAATCCTTGTCTGATAAAATTTTGAAAGCCGGGGGTCATCGCATTGAGCTTCAGGAAAACTTCCGTTCGCGGCCAGCGATTCTCAATTGGATCAACGCCCTCTTCGAAAATATCTTTCCGGCCAATCTTTTTATTCCTCTCATTCCAACAAGAGAGAAAACAACCGAAGCAAACATTCATCTGCTTCCCATTGATGGAAATAAAAAATTATCGAATGAAAACCGCCGAAAAATTGAGGCCGAGAGGATTGTGGAATATATCCAGCATCTCGTTCACTCTGGAAAAAATTCTTATGGAGATATCACGCTCCTCTTTCAGGCGTTAAGCGACATCCGCCACTACGAAAAGGCCCTGCGAGCGGCACAAATTCCCTACCGGCTCT
>JACRBV010000099.1 GCA_016213065.1 Deltaproteobacteria bacterium | reverse complement strand
TGTTGTAGAGGGCGATGAATATGACACGGCTTTTTTTGACAAGGGTCCCAAATTTGCTCACTACCGCCCTTTTGGCGCCATTCTTACCTCCATTGAATGGGACCACGCGGATATTTATCCCACCTTTGATAGCATCATGAAGGGATTTGAAAAATTTATAGCCACGCTTTCTTCAAAATCGCCTCTGCTTGTTTGGGCCGATTCTCCAAAAATCACAGAGCTGACTCACATTCATAACTATCCGCTTTTTCGCTACGGTCTTCGTTTTGGCGACTATGTGGCACAAAATATTTTGCCTTCGCCACAGGGAACTCATTTTACTCTCTGTCACAAAGACGAAAGAATCCCCCTCTTTCTTTCCATGACAGGACCGGCGAATCTGGAGAATGCCGTCGCGGTAACGGGACTCTGCCATCAACTGGGTCTTTCATGGGAACAGATAGGCAGTGGACTAAAAACATTTCAGGGAGTGAAACGCCGTCAGGAAATCAAGGGAACTGTGAAGGGAGTTACTGTCATTGATGATTTTGCGCATCACCCCACCGCTGTCAAACGAACCATCGAGGCGATCAAAGAAAAATTTCCGGGCCAGCGTCTGATTGTCGTCTTCGAACCCCGTTCCAACACTTCACGGCGCAAAACACTTTACGAAGAATATTTGAGCGCCTTTCACGGTGCCGACCGCGTCATCATTGCGGGGCTTTATCATCCCGAAAAAATTCCGGAGAACGAACGACTGGATACGGCAAAACTGGCCGATGACCTCATGAAAAGAGGGGTTGATGCCTACGCCGTTCAGGGAACGGATTTTATTGTGGAGTTTATTACGCGAGGTATTAGCCCGGAAGACGTCGTGGCTTTCTTTTCCAATGGCGATTTCGACAATATTCATCAAAAACTTCTCGACAAATTGAGTCGAAGAAAAATTTTGCCGGATAAAAAGCAGGCTCGTTCCATCAAAATCAAAACATGAAGAGGGGGAAAAAACTAAAGTGGCACCTTTTAACGGTTCTCCTGTTAACCGTGGTGGTTATCCAGACACCCTTTTATCTTCTTAATCGCCCACAAGTACAACGCTGGATTCTGGAAACGTACCGCCCCTTTGCTCCTTGGCGCATAGAAATCGGTTCGCTAAAAACAACCCCATGGCGCTTCAAAATTGATCTTTCAAATCTCCGCGTTTCACATCCTCTGGGAGATGAAATTATCGTCAAATCGGTCTCACTGAAGATCAACCCATTACGATTGTTAAGATCGCAATTGGGGGTCAGCTCTTTGCAAATTGAAAACACTGTCATCAACTTTGCCCAGAATCCGGACCCAAAAAAGGAAAAAAAATCGTTCAAGATACGAACGCTTCTTGTTCTTCAAAATTTGGTCCTTGATCAGGGACAAATCAAAAATACTGTTTTGAATCTTCCGGAAAACAAGAAAATAACCATCGATAATTTTTCAATTCAACTGGCACCGGCTTTTCTGGGCGGAACAAAATTTTCTGTCGATTTGCAGAAAGTTTTGTTTCAAGAGGAACAGGAAGTTCAAGCCACATCGCAGGAAATCAAAACCAATGTCTCAACCAATTTCACCCATTGGTCCAAAACATTTCCCTATATTGACGATGTCGAAGGCAATCTTGAGCTGAAAGAAACTCAGATAGGTCGTCTGAATTTGCAAAACATCGAAGTCAGCGCTCGTTTTGACAAGAACAAAATTGTTTCCAAAAAACTTTCCTTTCAAATTGATGAAAACCAGATTTTAGGAAATCTGGAAGCCCATTTGGAATCACAGAAATTTCTTCTCAATCTGGACACACCCAAGCCAATTCATCTTCCCGAGTTGGATTCTGAAACAAGAACATTCAATACCGCGGGAGAGTTGCAAATGACTCTTCATCTGGAGGGAGAAGGATTTGATCTGAAAAAATCACGCGGAAAAGGAAGCATTGTCGCCAAACATGCTTTCGACAACACAGAAACACATGCCCAACTTGATTCCAAATTTGACTGGAGTGGTGGAGCGTTGCGTCTCAATGAAACAAAAGTTTTTAACGAAGAGTCAAACATTGCCGTCAGTGGTGGCATTGATCTCTCTCCTTTTTCTCTTCATCTGAAAATGAAATCAGAAAATATGGTTTTAGAACGTTTTTTCGCGACGTTTAATGACAAAAATCTTCACCCGATCCATGGCAAGGGAAATGTCGAAGTCTCTTTGGACGGCCTTGCAAAAACAATCCATCTCAAACTTTCTGGAGAGTCTGCCGAGGGAGGATTCGGCATTATACGGGCAGAAAAAGCGCATATTGATCTCGACATCACCCAGCCACAACTCAAACTCAACGGCCAGATTTTCACCGACAATAAACCAACGGGCGAGGCCCAATTCACCATCGATTACGGTCCCAAAACACCGGAAGGCATTCGGTCCAAAAAAGTCAACCTAGTCACCACCATTCATGATCAATCTCTGGAAAAAATGTTGCCGGGTTATTTACTGACGGGAACTCTCTCCGGCACATTCAACCTCTCCGGTCCCGCACAAGCTATGAGAGGAGAAGGAAAATTAAATGCAAGTCAGGGCACTTTTCTGGACGGCGCTTTCGAGGAAGTGCAAACCCATTTTATTCTCACCAACAAAAATTTTGTCATTGATAAAGCCGATTTTCAATTGCCGAACAGCAACAGCCATCTTGCAAAACCCATCACTTTTGATTTTCTGACGGACGGAGATTTCAAATTATCAGGGCAACCTTTTTCCGGCGTCAGTATCGATATTTTTTATCAGGGAAAAACAAAACGCTGGGAAATCAGAAAATTTTTCATTGACGATCTCCACGACCCTGATCTCAAGGCAAAAGTCATCGGATTTGTACAACAAGACGTTATGAATTTGAAAGGAAGCGGCAACATTGAACTCTCCCGCCTCCCATTTTTCAGCAAAATTATCCGCGACGCCACCGGTCCGGCTCTTTTTAATCTGGAGGTACACGGCAATCCATCCGACCTTCAGGCAAACGGCAAGGTGGAACTAAACAACGTATCTATGACCCTCAAGCCATTCGGCATCATTCCTGAAGAATTGAAGGGAACCATTTATTTTCAAGGAAATCGGATTCGGACTGATCTTTTAACGGGGATTTTGGGTTCCGGGGAATTTCAACTGAAGGGAAATATCACGCATAGTCACAGCAAACCCGCCGCTTATGATCTCGCCTTCAGCGGAAAACAGCTTTATCTCCATGATACCGCTTCCGGTTTCCGCATGGATTACGACGCCGATCTCACATTCAAAGGACCCGCCCAAAATCCGGAACTGACAGGATCTCTGGTAGTACTCGATGGCCGCTACACAAAAGATTTCAACATTATTGAAGAATTGAAAGAAGCTCCCAAGACATCCAAACAGATTCAGGAAGCGGCGTTGAAAACTTCACCAATACATTTTAATTTGCAGGTACGCAATTTCGGCGACCTGTTCATCGACAACAATATTGGAAAAATAGCACTCAATGTCGATGTCAACATCCGTGGAACAAAATTAAACCCCAGTGTTGACGGCACGGTTACAGCGCAAGAAGGTACCATTCGATATCTAGGTCTCGACTTTGATATCACCAACGGTTTTGCCGAATTTCGGAACAAACTGGACGATCCCTATCTGGAAATTCAGGCAGAAAGGGATATTGATGACGCCCATATTGTGGCGGTCTTGCACGGCCCTCCCAGCAGTTTGCGCATGGACCTCTCAGGAAATTCCAGTCAGGGCTCGTTGGAGAAAAAAGATGTTGTGTCTCTCCTGCTTTTTGGAATGACAACCAATGAACGTGTGGAACTGGCCGAGGAACAATCGGGAATTGGAACAGCGCTGGTTGCGGAACAGATTACCCATATTTTGCAAAGGCCGATTGCCAGTTTCACGGGGCTTGATGTCTTCCGTCTGGAAACAGAAAACACGCAAAACGGACAAACAAGACAATTCTATCTCGGCAAAAAATTGAATGACCGCCTCAGTGTTGAATTCGCATCGGAAATTAACCAGTACAACGATGCCCTGCAAAGATTCCGGCTTGAATACTGGCTGACTGATTCTTTTCTTTTCAAAGGATCGCGTTCCAGCAATGAAAGCTATCAACTGAATCTGGGAGTTCGATTTATAAGCCGATGAGAAAAAGACAAAGGACCATGGACCGTGGACTATGGACAATGAATAGAGGACCACGGACTATGGACAATGGACTATGGACAATGAATAGAGGACCACGGACTATGGACCATGGACTATGGACTAAACACCTGAAAAAGTTGGTGTTGATTTTGCTTTTGGTCCTTTGTCCATGGTCCTTTGTCCATGGTCGGATTTCCCCGTCCACAACTATCTCTAATATCGAGATCGACGGGGCCATTATCGTCTCTAAACAAACGATACTCCCCGTTCTTCCATTTAAGGTTGGAGACACTTTCGATCAGGGCAAACTTGAAAAAGGCATCAACTATTTAAAAATATGGGGCATCTTTGATCACGTGAAGGCCAGCACCACAAAAGAGGTGGACGGCGTTCATATTCAAATTCATTTGCACCAACCGGAGGTTCTCTCCCAAATCGACATCTCCGGAAATTATCCCTATATCAAAAGTCAGATCCGAAAACGCATCAATCTGGAGGTCGGTAACATTGTGGTCCCGGAACAAATGGAGGCACAAAAAGATCGGATCAAGGATTTTTATGTTCGAAGGGGATTTTACAACACACGGGTTGATCTCGCAACGGAACCGGCGGCTGAAAGCAATAGTGTCGGGGTTTCATACCATATCATCAAAGGCGAGAGACTCCGCTACAAACAGGTGGAATTTGTGGGCGCAAAGAATTTCAGGAAGGGGCGATTGTTGCGTTTCATCAGACCCATGTCCATCTATTCCGAAAAACGACTTAAAGATTCAATCAAGGAAATGATCGGGTTTCTCAGAAATAACGGTTATCTGAAAGCCACGGTAAAGGTGATAGATAAACAAATCGATTGGAACACAAGGCGTGTCGCAGTCAAACTGATGATCAAAGAAGGACCCAAAGTGGATATTTTTTTCAGGGGAAAAAATCCATACCGACTCAAAACTTTAAAAAAAACCATTACACTCTATCAAGAAGGACATTTTGATTCTTTCGAGTTGCAAGCAAGCGTTGATGCACTAACCCAGAAACTAAATAATGACGGCTATCTGGATGCCAAAGTCACCTATAAATTGGAAAAGGTAAACCCAAATCATGTCCGCATTTTTTTCAATATTGATCACGGGATAAAAAGCAACATCCACTCCATCCGATTCACGGGCAACAAAGCGATTAAGACCACCAAATTAAGAAAACAAATTCTGACGAAGGAAAAATCTCTGACACAGGAAGGGGTTTTGATTCCTCTGCAACTGGAAGAAGACAGAAAAATCGCGACTTTTTATTATCAAACAAAAGGTTATCCCGATGTGCAGATTAAATCGCCGGATGTGATTTCCAATCCTGCCCGCACCCTTTACACGATTGATTTTCCGGTTGATGAGGGACATTTGGTCACCATCGGTTCAGTAACATTTTTGGGAAACACTGCTTTTCCGAAGGAAAAATTGATTCAGGTTTTAAAAAATAAACCGGAAAAATCCTTCGACAATTTTCAACTCCTCTCCGACAAGGAAGATGTCCATCTTTTTTATGCCAACAATGGCTACCCTTACGCAACGGTTGAACAAAAAACAGAGAGAGTTGAGGACAAAATCAATATCATCTACACCATTCAGGAAGGCACTCTCGTACATATCGGGGAAATATTGCCGATCGGAAATATTTTGACCAGTTTCAAAGCCATTCGGCAAGCCATGGGCATCAAAACGGGGGATATTTACAGCAAACAAAAAATTGTAGAAGCACAATTGAATCTCAGACGGCTTGGCACTTTCAATTCTGTCAGCATTGTCCCCCTTGGATTAGAGGAAAAAGAGACAACAATTCATTTAAGAATAAAACTCGAAGAGAGAGATCCATTTGTTATCGACATGGATGCCCAATACAGTACCGATCTTCAATATTCGGGCTCTTTTAAATTCACCAATTTCAATTCATTTGGACGTGCAAAGCGAACCAGCCTTCTTCTCACGGGTGGAAAACAAAAAGACCGGGCCGAACTCTCATGGTTGGACCCACGCTTCGCGGCACACGACATTCAAATGACTTTTGCGGGATGGATGGATTACGAAAAAAAACCGGTTGAAACCACTTTGCAAACCGGAGGCGCCATCTCTTTTTTCAGACAATTCCATCGGTTCGGATTTCTGACGCGCTACGAACTGGACCGAAATTATCCTTTTTCAGGACCAGCCGCAAACCCGCTCTCTTTGAGAAACAGCACCTTCTCACAGATTGGTTTTTCTGGAAGTTATGACACAAGAAATAGTTTTGCCGATCCCACACGCGGCTTTATCGCCACGGCGGGCGGAATTATTTTCAACGAGTTGGGAGGATTGGAATCCAATTTCGCAAAATTAAAAACTTCTTTTAATCATCTGATCCCTCTTGTGTATCGCCTGACATTGTCCAACACGATCCGTCTCGATCACATTCAAAATATTGGCGCCAGCGCCATTGTCCCGCAACGATCCATTCTGACATTGGGCGGCGACGATACCGTTCGCGGTTTCAAAGAAGATCGAATTGGTCCCTTGGACAATCAGGGGCGCCCCTTGGGAGGCCGCGTACGCCTTATCTATAATGCAGAACTGCGTTTCAGAATTGCATCCACTTTGCAATTTGCGGGCTTCTTCGACATGGGAAGTTTGACAAATCAATTTAGCCAAATTGACGACAACACACTAAGACGTTCGGCTGGAGCTGGACTACGCTACATCACACCCGCCGGCCCCATCCGCGTTGACTACGGTATCATCCTAGACCGCAAACCCGGAGAAGATTTCGGCCGCCTCCACATCACATTCGGATACCCTTTCTAAATTTTTACGAATTTCGGACAGGCTCTATGTAATTGGGTAGGCAAAGTACCTAAAAAAAGACGCGATATTTTTGGGTCGACGCATTAGACTCCGCATCCGCCAAAAAACTGGCGGATACTTCGCGTTCCGCAAAGCTGGAACTTGATACAAATTCGCTCGACTCTCAGCGATTTTTTGCTTTTGATCCCGATAAGGTAAAAATCGCTTCCGAGACGCTTTTTTTAGGTACTTTGCCTACCCAATTACACACAAGAACTACGAATGAAGTAATCAAAAATTACAAATTAAAAATGTTTTTATTTCTTCATTCGGTTTCCAATTCAGTAGAAAAACCCTCGCTGGAAAAAGCGTTTGATTTTTGCATTTAAATCTAGCTGGCTTTTAATTTTTGACGCCATTTTGAACGAAGCGTTTCACGTCCTTCATCTGTGGTCAGTTTTGCGAGGATTTGCGGAATTGTTTCGTCACTTTTTCTTTTCTCTTTGTTGTCCAATTCATTCATTACATAAATCATCCGGTATACGGATGTGACATTCGTCATCACACCAACCATCACAATGGCAATGAGGACCAAAACCGGCGGGTGATTTGGCCAAACAGGATTCAAAAAATAGGAAAGCATCGGTTGAAAAACAGAAGCACAACCCAGATAAACAATCCGCTCCGGTCTCTGCATCGATCCCTTCCGCACATCAACACCAACCGCTTCTCCGCGCGCGCGTGTGTAAGAAACCGACATGGATCCGATGAGTCCCAAAATCAGAAAATACAAAACCCACGAATCCCGAAAATAAAGAACCAATCCCAGATAAATAATTCCTTCGCCGAAGCGATCCATAACAGAATCAAAAAATGCGCCCGACTTGGAAACTTTTCCTGTGAGGCGGGCCACTTGACCATCAAAGAGATCAAAGGTGGCGCCAAAAATCATGATCCACCCTGCAAATCCAAACAGCCCTTTGGCATAAAAAAAAGTGGCGATGACACTCATTAAAAATCCCATGAGGGTGAGCATGTTGGGAGTTAATCCCAGTCGAATAAAAAATTTGGCGATGGGCTGATTATTCCAATACCACCAGTGTTTGAGGGTGCCGCTTAAAAATTTTGAGTTGTGACGTGTTTGCACTTCAAGGGGAACGGGCCAACGCTCCTTGGTTGCCAGAAAAAATATCAGAGACGAAAGCAGAACGATATTAATAAGAAGAATGGGCCCCAGACTCACCCAGACTGGATCCATAGAACGAAAAAAATTGATGATTATTTCCATAGACCTCTCATAAAACTAAATACAAATTATTACAACCGGAACATTGTTGAAGTTTTTTTGAACATAAAAAAAGCCCCGGTGTTTCCACCGGGGCAATTTTAACCTTGATGGTGCCATGTGTATACATATGGCACCCGCCTACTTAGAACTCATAGGCGAAGGCACCAGCAAGACCGAAGACCTGCTGGTTCTTCCTAGTAGTGCCTGGCAATCTGACCAAGCTGTAATCCCCTTCGAGTTTCAACTTGGCACCATCTGTGATGGTGTAGTTACCTGCCAAGGTGATCTCATGCATTTGCTCTTTCATACCGAGCAAGGACTGCACTCCACCAGTACCATAAGCTGGGGTTACCAAAGCACCAGCAGAATTGGCTCCATTCACATCTCTGCTATAGGCATACTTGATCGTCCCATCCCACACATCGCTGAAATCATAGCGAAGGTTGACGAGGCCGGCATAGTATTTGCCATTTCTACCAAAACCGGCTGATGTGGCAGGATCCCAGTCAATCTGGCGATAGATCGCTTCACCACCAAAGGCGAAGTTGTCTGTTGCCCACCATTGCCAATCAACATCACCCAAGAAACTCTGATGTTTTTTGACATTGGGATGATCTTGTCCCCAGAGACCGGAAAGACCAACGGTACTTCTCTTGCCCTCTTCACCCCAGTTGAAACCGAGGCGCAAACCGACATTGGGAATGTCTGTGTTGCTTTGGAAGACATTTCCGCCGTTGTTGTAACTCAAGATTTGATTGGCGACGTAAATATTGAGATCGACCAAAT
>JACRBV010000098.1 GCA_016213065.1 Deltaproteobacteria bacterium | reverse complement strand
GATGAGATTCGGTAACATCTTCCGTGTGTGTTTCTTTTTTCTTAACCATGAAATCCTCCTGAAAGACTACCCGTTAACCGGCACAGTCCTCCTGTTTCAAAACCGTCCCACAACGCCGTTATTCCACCTGATCCTCCGGAACCTGTAAAAATTTTCACTTCGCCGCGCCATCCATCAGCCCGTTTTACAATACCCGTTTCATCGAACAAAAGAACGTCTCCCGCTTCGAGTTGTTTTAAATCGTTAAAAGAAACAACCGTCTCACCCAATTCGCTCCAGAGAGTGACCGGCAAATTTTCAAAATGTTTCAGATTTTCTTTCATCTCCTGATGTTCAAAAGATTTTTTCTCTTCGGAAATCTCCTTCAAAAAACCTTCCAATACCCATGGACTGGGAAGATAGATATTCACAAAGCCCGCGTGGTTGAACAACGCAACATGAACTTTGAGCACCACAAGCGGAGTATCATCTTTGACAAGGTGACGCAGTTTCGCCGATTCCAAAACCATTTGATCCAGACGGAAATGAAGTTTCGCCTGATCGCCGCACAATTTATGAATTTGAGACAAAAGTTTGAGTAGCAAAAATTCGATCACACCCTGTTCACTCTCCGTGAGTGTGCGCAATTCCGTCAACCCTTCTCCTGTACCACCCAACAATTTATCAATGACCAAAGAACTCAAGACCGGATCGATTTCGACGAAGGATTTTGAAGAAAAAGGTTCAAGACCCAAAACGCCCAGAGTACAAATGGGAGGAAGATTGGAAATCAGGTCATGCGCGTTCACAAATTCGATTTTTTCAAGATAGTAGCGAATATCGGGGATATATTGATGAAGCGCTTTGCGAATGGCGAGTTGGAAGTGATCACGCGCTCCGGTTGCCGGCAAAAATTCGAGAAGCCCATTCACAATCCGGTTTTGTTCTTCTGAAACTTTTTCGAGGCGAAATCGAAATGGTTTGATGTTCATTTTTTAAGTGACGCGAATATTTTCGACGGCGATTCCTTTTTTCTCCAATGCCTCCCGAATTTGCGGTGATTCTCTTTCAAAAAGATCCCGAACCCCCGCGTTAGCCGCCAAAAAATGCATGTTCACCTTACCACGATTCGAACTGAAGCGCAAACGTAACCCCTTGAAAACATTCTGATGTAGGTCAAGTTCGACCTCCTTGTTTCCCTGCTTATTCAAGCCAATCCGCACATAGCGGACAACCTGATTCAAAACTTCCTGAGGCAGAGTTTTTGGAAGATCTTTGGCGGATTGGGCCAAAGCTTTTTGAAAAGCCTGTGCAAAAGCCTTGTTGCCGAGCGCGTTTGTTTGACCTGCCCCCATCTCTTTCTTGCCCTGAATAGCTGGGCGCCCAGATTTTTTGTGACCTCCACCGCCCCCTCCTTCAAAACCTTGTCCTCCCGATTCTCCTTTTTGTTCTTTCAAACCCGCTTTTCCGACAACTTTTTTCCCAACCATGTCGGTTTGTTTGCGACCGTCACGCGATTCCTGTTTGGGATCCTCTTCCTTGTCACGATCTTTTGATTGATCTTTCTGACGTTCTTGTTGTCTTTCCACTTCGGCCGCGGCTTGTTGGGTAACCGTTTTGGTTTGAGATTTGTTATCCAGTGTTGATTGCTGAGCAAGACGATTTTGATCAAGCAATTCATCAAAGGGACTTTTTCCCTCTTTGCGCGGCGGTTTCGGTTTATCCGCCTCACGCATCTGATCCGCACGATCCATCGTTTTACGATCAATATTTTTTGTTTCTTCACCCATATTTACTTTCGGAAAATTTCTAGTGCACATTTCATAAATTACCCTGCGTGCTTGTCATTCCTCGCTGTGCTCCGAATCTACTTTGTTATCAAACAGATCCTTTACGGAGTTTACCCTGAGCACGAGCAGATTCTTCGCTTCGCTCAGAATGACAATGCTGGCGAAGGGTTCAGGATGACAACATTTACGAGATACGCTTTAAATCTTCATATTTCAAACACCGATTTTTCCCCTCTCCATCTTTTCAAACTATGAATCGCCTGTCCCAGTTCATCCATTTCTTTTTCTTCTCGTTTTGAAATTTCGTGGCGCACTTTTTTGGCCCAAAGGTCTTTGTGTTTCTCCATAATTCGAAGCTGTTTGGAAGCCTCGATATAGGCCCTTCTGCAATGTGCGACCTTTTCTGTCGCTTCGACAATCACCTCTTTTTGATCTTCAATCTCCTCGTCTTTGGCCACTTCATCTTCTTTCAACTTCCGCAAAAAATTGACATGCACGCAACCGCTTCCCACCAACCCCCCACCGGACATCTCCACATCCATTTTGTGTCTTGCCTGTTTCTGTTCCTTCCTGATTTCTTCCTTCTCTTCTTTAAGCTCTTCCAATTTTTTTTTCGCCTGTTGAAGGGCGATCATCGCGCGACCCAACTCCACTTCGCTTTTCTTTTTTTCGCGAATTCTTAAACGCAATAAAGCGGCTAGGCGATAGCGTGGGACGGCCATTATTCAAAAATCTCCTTTAAACGTGTTACGGATTCTTCAAGACCGACATTTTCTTCTACACCCTGCTTTAAAAAATTATTCACTTCATCAATTTTTTCGATCGCATAATCCACCTTCGGATCCGATCCTTCTTCATAAGCTCCGATCAAAATCAAATCTCTTTCTTTTTCATAGTTGGCCACCACCTCCCGCAATTTTCGGGAAGCTATTTTGTGATCTTCATCAATGATCGAATCCATAACGCGGCTGATACTGTTGGAGACATCAATGGCGGGATAGTGACTTCTAGCCGCCAAATCGCGGGACAAAACAATATGACCATCCAGAATGGAGCGCACCTCATCCGACACGGGTTCGTTCATGTCATCTCCCTCTACCAACACAGTATAAAACGCCGTGATCGAACCTTTCTCGGAATTGCCGGAACGCTCCAGCAAACGCGGAAGCGTTGAAAAAACGGAAGGAGTGAAACCCTGTCTCGCCGGAGGTTCTCCAACAGCAAGACCCACTTCACGCAAAGCTCTCGCGAAACGAGTCACAGAATCCATCATCAACAAAACCTGTTTTCCCTGATCTCTAAAATATTCGGCAATTGCGGTGGCCACATAGGCCGCTTTCAAACGGACGAGGGCGGGTTGATCCGATGTGGACACAATCACCACAGAACGTTTCAATCCTTCTTCTCCCAAATCCGCTTCCAAAAAATCTCGAAGTTCGCGTCCACGTTCTCCCACCAGACAAATCACATTGATCTCGGCTTCCGTATTGCGGGCGATCATACCAATCAGCGTTGATTTACCAACGCCGGCCGCCGCGAAAATACCGATACGCTGACCTTGGCCCACAGTCAGCATCGAATCAATTGATTTGATACCCAAAGAAATGGGAGTTAAAACGCGTTCTCTTTTGAGTGCTTTTGGCGGACTCGCATGAACCGGATATTCTTCGATACAATTTAGCGGACCATTTTTATCTTCATCGAGAGGATCTCCCAAACCATCCAGCACACGCCCCAACAAATTTTCACCGACACGCACGGTCAAGGAACGCCCGGTCGGGATCACATCATTTCCGAGACCAATCCCTTCCAGATCACCAAGCGGCATCAATAAAACTTCCTGATCACGAAAGCCAACCACTTCCGCTTTGATGGTTTGCTTGGCGTGATACGGTTCAATGAAACAAAGTTCGCCGATGCGCACACCCGGAACGACGGCGCGCACAACAAGACCCGTCAACTCGGTGACTTTCCCTTTGATGTTATAGGTAGAGATCGCCGACAAACCGTGGTGATATTTTGAAAAATCGATGACAGGCAGTTCCATCTTACACCCCTAAGGCTTTGCGAATCGCCTTGAGTTGGGTTTCCAGCTGGGCATCAATGGTCCCAACTTCCGTTTCCACAACACAACCCCCTCTTTCAATCGCTTCATCTTCCTTGAAATGAACCTGTTTGGTCCGGTCCATAAGATCACGAAATTCCAAATCTTCTTTTTCCAAACGTTTCAAATCTTCCGGATTCATTTTGATCACAATCTTGTCACCCAAAGAATGTTCCAGCGCCTGATGAACAATCGAACAAACAATTTCTTTATGATCTTGAACTAACTTTCCAATCACCTTTTCAGCAATCGACATCACAAGCTTGATGACTTCCGGCTCCGCGGAAGCATAAAAATCTTCTTTCAATTTTTTTGCCTTCAAAATTTCTTCGGTCCATTCGGCAAGACCCTCTTCTTTGCCTGCGTGATAACCTTCCTTCTTCGCCTTCTCCATTTCGGTCTGAACCTGTGAGAGAAGTTTTTCGGCTTCTGCCTTGATCCGATCGGCCTCTTTTTGCGCCTCCGCTAAAATAATTTCCACTTTGCTTTGGGCAACCATTTCTTCTTTGCGAATGACTCCGCCTTCATGAGGAAGAGAAACGCCGAGTGATCTCATGGGTTTCACAGCCAATTGGCTTTTAAGCCCCATCTTCTCCACAAGCTCTGATCCTTTTACAATTTTCTTTTGCATTGTTTTTGCGCTCCTGTTTAAGCGGCTTTTTCTTTTAATGATTCGGTCCAAATGGCATCCAGTTTTCCTTCTTCATTTAATTTTCTCAAAGAAGACAAAACGAGGGTCCGACGTTTGGTAATTTTCTCCGATGAAAGTGGACCACGGTATTCTTCCAAATAACGTTTCAAAAGATGAGCATTATCCGGCGAAAGTTTTTGGCGGAGTGCTTCGAAAAGAAAGGTATCGAAACGCGAAAAGGCCTTCGCCAAGGCCTTTAAACCCAATTCCCTTAAGAAAGATTCGATCCCCAACTCTTCACCCCCAAGCTCGAGGATAGAGTATTTGGCATCATTTAACAACCACTTGTCTTCTGAATCAAAAACCTTCACGCGGCTCAAAATTTCCTTCGCTTCGCGCAATCCAAAACGATTTAAAATCGCTTTCAAAATTGTTTTTGTCCCCCCCACAAGAGAGAGAGCCAATTCATTCAAACCCAATTCACGAAACAGAAGAGTCAACTCTTCAATCTTCAAATAATAGAGATGACCAAATTCGAATGTTTGAATTTGATGCGACATTTTCAACGGAACAAAATGACGTTCGAAACGGCGGCGAATCAAATTCAAAATTTCATTTGGAACATAAAAGGCTTCAACCAATTTGGGGAGTTGAATC
Organism: Deltaproteobacteria bacterium; assembly: GCA_016213065.1. Classification (NCBI taxonomy): domain Bacteria; kingdom Pseudomonadati; phylum Myxococcota; class Myxococcia; species Deltaproteobacteria bacterium. The sequence goes on along the minus strand of JACRBV010000098.1, from coordinate 19,946 downwards.
ACTTTTTGATGCGGCAAATGTTCGAGCAAATAGCGAACATGTTTCGACGGAAGATGTCTTAAGATGACGCCGATAACACGGGGCGATTCTTTTTTGAGAGCTTCCAGTAGCCAAGCGGGATGAATTTCGCTGATGCCGGAAAATATTTCCTGAGCGTATAGCGCCTGAAGTGATTGAGCGGAAGAATTTTCCAAATGAATTTGAAGCGGTTCACGAAGAGAAGGACTCGCATATCCCAAAAGAGAATAGGCTTCTTCTTTTCCCTCCAAAAGGGCTAATGCCGCAATTGCCTGAAGATGCATGGTATGTGTCGCCATAATGTCTTTTTTAGGGGCTCACGTCGCCCCCTCCAACGGCAAAGCCGTTGGAGCCTCCCCCTCTCGCAACCTTTGGTTGCTACTTACTACTTACTGTATTTGTGTATTCATAACTCCCTTGAACGAGGAAGTTCCCAACTCAACCACTTTCACGGTCAATTCGGTCATCTGACTATAATGAAATACGCTGGCCTGAATGGCCAACAATTCCTGATTACTAAATTTTTTCCCGCTGTACAAAACATCATTGACCAAATTATCCATGTGTACCTGTTGCTGGTTAAAATCTGCGAGCATATCTGTCACCTTTTGCCCTTGGCCCGGTTCGAATTGGTTTCCATTGCTGTTGTTGGCATTAAAAGGAATGCTCTCGGCAGAAATGGCTTGAGTCTGACCGGAAACCGTTTCTGTATCCTTCATCCCCATCATGTTAACGAAATCCTGTTCTTCACCGGTGTTTTGCAACATCTCGGAAAAAGAACTCGGCCCATTATTTGAAAGGGGTTTCGTTTCCGCCTGTGTATTTTCAACGGCTTTTTGAACAACTTGCGATGCTAATTTTTCGGCTATCATAAATTCTCCTCGCCCCCGTTCTCTTCTTCCCCATTTGGATTTTCCCCTTTTACTTTGACTTGTTTAAGCAACAAACTGAGTGCTCGCGCGTGTAAGCGGGAGGTCCACGATTTGGAAAGGTTGAGTTCTTCGCCCACTTCTTCCAACGTTTTATTCTGGAAGTAATACATTTTTACCAATTTCTTTTCGACAGGAGGAAGCGAATTGATGGCGTCGCGCATATGAAGACGAATCTGGCGCAGTTCCACATTCTTTTCCATATTCGGCGCATGGGTATCTTCCACATCAATATCATCAGAGGAATCCAGAGAAATAATATAGATTGAAGCCAAACTATTTACGGTTTCGGAAATTTCATGCTCGCTTGGATCAAAAGGAATACCCGTTTGTTCTGCATTGTGAGACATGAATTGAAGATAATCATTGGCGGCTTCTTCAAATTTCAATTTGGTATAAAGAGTGCGCGGAATCCAGCCTGCTTTGCGAAGCCCGTCATAGATAGCTCCTTTGATACGGTAATAGGCAAACGTTTTAAAATCGACACCCATGGCGGCATCATAACGTTTGGAAGCTTCAAGCAAACCCAAACGTGCCGAGCACAAAACTTCATCATATTCCACCACGGAGGAAAGACTTTGATAAACTCGGCTGGCTATCGATGCGGCGTAAGGCATATGTTGTGCAATCAGTTCATCCCTTTTTTTCAAAGACTCGAGCTCTTTCTTGGTCAACTTTTGTGCAGACGGGGCTTTGGGTGCGGGAGAGGAAGAACCACGTCGCACAATTTCCTTGAGCTTACCAACGATCGGTTTTGACTTCAGAGCCTGCTTTGCCATAGTCCCCCTTCAAATTCTCCAAGCTTCAAATTGCAGAAACCATGCCAAGCAGAAGGAGTTCCCCTAAAATCAAGCAATCGAATAACTCATTGATTTTATTGCATTTTATTTAGGGTTTCTTATTGGCTTCCTAATCCGTTTTTGAAAAATTGAAAAAATCGGGGTGCCAAGACTCCAAAAACAGCACAGCAAAGAGCACCAAACTCCCACATGAAGGTTGCATATGTTACCTGTTAACATATGCAACTTCCGCGTTTTTTGTTGCACAAACAGTACACATGTGTATTAAAAGTGACACACTCTCTAAAAGAGGGAAGAAAGAGATTTTGTGAACCCACTGATTTTTAAAATCTTTTTAAAAAAATCCAATCCAACAATCTGGCACGAAAACTGCTCTATCCAAGGGAGAAGGAAACACAGGACTATGGACCATTGACTATGGACTATGGACTAAAAACTTAAACACTGAACAGGTCCACGGTCCATTGTCTATGGTCCATGGTCCTTTCCAAGGAGGAAAAATGAGCGAAGAAAGATTAAGTCTGTTGATTCTAGAAGATCAAGAGGGAGCCAAAGCGGCAATAGAATTGCTCCTGTTCAATAAATATAAACTCGATTTTGCCGCCACCTGCAAAGAAGCTTACGAAAAGTGGAACTCAAGAGTCTACGATGTTGTTCTCCTCGATATGGAGTTGCCCGACGGAAGCGGTCTCGATGTCCTCAAAAAAATTCGTCAAACCAATCAGGATCAAGAAGTCATCATGGTCAGTGGTGTCAACCAAAGTCAGCGCATTGTGGAAGCCATCAAACTGGGCGCCTCGGATTATGTCACCAAACCCGTTGATGCTCCCGTTTTGTTCCGGGCACTGGGAAAAGTTGAAAAAACATTAAAACTTAATTGGGAAAAAACGGTTCTGCTTCAAAAAGTCAAAGATTCGGAAAATCGTTTTCACGGCATCGTGGGTCAGTCGCCCGCCATGCGCCGTGTTTGCGAAACACTTTCAAAACTAAAAGGAAACGATACGTTTGTGTTGCTCATGGGTGAAAGCGGTGTTGGAAAAGAGGTCATTGCCCGCGCCATCCACAAACAGGAAGAAAATCCCCTGCGCCCGTTTATAGCCGTCAACTGCGCCGCTATTCCGGAAAATCTTCTCGAATCAGAATTATTTGGACACGAAAAAGGATCCTTCACGGGCGCCGCGCAAGCGCGGGACGGTAAATTCATTCAGGCCGATGGAGGCGATATCTTTCTCGATGAAATTGCCTGTATGTCCCCCACCCTTCAGGCAAAATTGCTCCGCGTTCTGCAAGACAAGATTGTCGAACCGGTCGGAAGCAACAAACAGATCAAATCAAACTTTCGCGTGATTGCCGCAACAAATCACGACATCAAAACAATGATTGAAAAAGGAACTTTCAGACAGGACCTTTATTTCCGTTTGCAGGGAGTGGAAATTTATATTCCTCCTTTACGCACAAGACCGGAGGACATTCCATTGCTTGTGGAACACATCCTCAAAAATCTGAGTCCGAAATTTGGGGTGCGCCATTTTGCTTCTGAAGCCTTGCAACAATTGATGAGTTATCCATGGCCCGGGAATGTGCGCGAGCTGAAAAATACGATTGAAAATATGCTCATCATTCACCGCGATGAAGTGCTTGATGCCAGCCATATCCCGTCGCATATGTATCACAACAGCTCGAAAGAGCCTCAGAACATGTTCTCCCACTTGAGAGCCAATATTAAAAATTGCGAAAAAGAAGTGATTGTTGCCACGCTGAAACGGTATCGTGGAAATAAAAGCAGGGCTTCAAAAGAGTTGGGAATTTCGAGAAGTATTTTATATCGAAAAATGAACGCGCTGGGATTGAAGGACTCGGATATCTTTTAACTAGGCTTTTTTGGGGGTGGCCGGCACACGGCGATTTTCGAGTAATACTTCCACCGCTTCTTCGCCGGCTTCATTGGCAATCACATCGGGGAAACCTTCTTCGAGCATTTTTTGGTGCATCTTTTTTTCAAACTCGCTGATAGGCCGCGGAAGATGATTTCTCGCCTCTTGGGAAAAATCCTGCAACGCTCTTTGCAAACGGGCTAAACGCTGTTCTTCTGTTTCTTGCCTACTGCGGCGTTCCGTTAATGATTTTAGCGTCTGAGTCGGATTCACAGAAAAAGGCGAAGAAGCGTTTGTCTGTTCCGCCTCTTTGCTTTCCGAAACGGCTTTCCCTTTTTTAATCGGGAAGATATTGGATGTTCTGCGAATATTGGTCATACATCACCGTTTTCATTATAACGAATGGGCCATCGACATTGAAGCATTATCCCGGGAAAATAAAACGTTCATGATCCTATCATTTTGGGGCGAAATGCCGGCACTGGTCGGTTGAAAACCCGACTGCACACCCAACCCCGGAAACGAAACATTCTGAGCGTTGCGACTGGCCTGCGCTTCCATTGTTTTCTGATAGGATTTTGTCTGAATTTGATCCCCAATGGCAGAGGCACCATACATACCCGCGGTGGCCAACGCGGCCGGAGGAAAGATAAAGGAAAGAGGTGCCGCGATGGCACCAAATAATCTCCCAATACCGGAAAGAAAACGTCCAAAACCTCCGGGCTTCCTAACCTCTTTCTGCCACGCCGGTGTGCCGGTTGTCTGGCGCATTTCATATTTTACAAAATCGGGTCTGACACCTTGAAAATCCATAAATAACCTCACTCATCATAGTTATCGGCACATCAGCATGCAAAAGTTGCTTCATTCTTCGGGTTTGCGTTCTTTAGTACCTGCACGAAGTCTTGGATTCTCCCCCTCTAAAACTTGGCCTTCAATGGCGTTCTGTTCGCCGCCTTTCAGAGACTTTAACTCCTGACGGACACGGCTCGCCTGAACAATGCTCACAATGAGCGCCACCGATAAAACAATAAGAATCGCAAAAAAGATGATGAGATAAATTTTGAGTCTTTCACGCGATTCGCTGTCCAATTTAAGTCCCATTAAATGTACTCCGGTTTGAGCGGCAGTTGCTTCCGTGACAGTGCCCACTTTCGGAGGGGAACCGGAAGGCGAAAGTGTAATAGTTTGGCCGGGCCGCAAGGTTGTTCCCATGGGAGCCATACGATCAATCAACACAGAAACATCTCTGGCGGAAAGTCCTTCCACGGTATTAGCCACAAATTCCTGAATTTTTAATTCGTTTAATGACGATTCTCCACTAGGAGGTGTTTGTGCTTTGATCACCACAGAAGCCGTAGTGCGTTTTTGCTCGGCACCGGCAGATCCAAACTCGAAGGTTTGCGGCACATTGAGCACAACATCCACATCCACCACTTCAGGTAATTTTTTGAGGGAATTGATGACTTCCCCTTTCGTCGCCAAAATGTAGCGAGCCCGCTCTTCCGCGGGAGTCTTGATCCAGCCGCTGGAGCCCTTCGCCTGATAAACCTCTTTGAGTCCCGGAGAACGTTCTGAAATGACGTTGCTGGTAACCACTAATTCTCTTGCCTTGGAGAGCACTTCTTTGTCGACTTTGATGGCCCAAAATGTTTCATTTTGGCGCACCTCTGAAGAGAGTGTGGCCTCAATGCCATGTTGCTGTAACAAAACCATCACCTTGTTGGCATCTTGCTGACTCAAATTATTATAAAGAGCCTCCTGATTGCAGGCGGCCAAAAATAAACAAACAATCAGCAACGGTTTAAGAGCATGGTGAAAAATGCGGGTGACAGCCGCGCGGGGTGCGAGGGGCCCCTTTTCGGGGAGACGCATCCCGTGCGGCTGGCAGGACCCGCATTTTTCACCACTCCCTTTAACCGTGAGGGCGCTCTTTACTCTGCTCTTTCTTTTTCTTTGCATAATATTCTTTAACCTCTTTCATTTGTGATAATTTTTCAGGATCAAAACCTTTTTGAATTGCTTCAAGCAAGGCTCTTGAGAAATCGCCCACCACTCCTTTGGGGTCTTCTTTGTCAACCTCCTTCAAAAGTTTGAGGGCTTCCGGTTTCTCTTTCGCAAAAAAGAGAGCCTCGCCCAAATAGGCTCTGGCATAAATACTTTCCGGATTTAATTTGATGGCTTTCCGGTAGACACGAATCGCCTCCACCAATTTCCCCTGACAAAAAGAGACGCCCGCCAAAGCCACCAATGGCACTTCGCTGTCCGATTTTAGCGCGATGAGTCCTTCGAAAACTTCTTTGGCTTCTTTAAAACGCTGCATCCCGAGATAGATGTAACCTGCTTCCATCATCAAGGCCAAATGCTCTTTTTTCATTGAAATCATATCCCCCCTTTTAAAATGCAAAAATCAAAAAGGAGCGTCCATCTGGAGACGCTCCTCTTGAGTTCGCAACAATCTCATATGTTCGACCTCTATTAACGTGCCGTGAACTTTTCAATCATCGACAATTTGGCTCTATGGTCGGCACTTAAAATATTCGATTTCGTATTCCAAACCTGCATATTGCTCTGCATCATTGCCTGCAATTCAATGAGCTGAAGGTTGTTCTGGTTCATGGTTTCCATCAATTGCTGTTGACTCATGGCACCACCGGTTCCCGGCACGGCGGGACTGCCTGCGCCTCCCGCTGTGTAAGGATAGTTGGGCATTCCAACAGTCTGAGCCATTGCACCGCCACCCCCCGCATAACTGTTACTCAAACCACCCAGCCCCGGAGGAAGTCCGTAAGGACTAAAACCAGCTGAAGACCAACTTGGAGCACCTCCGGCACCGGCAAAGGAGCCGGCCGCGGCAGGAAAAGAAGCAAACGCCGCGTTCAAAACCGTTGCGGCATTCACATTCCCGGTTGCTTGTGCTGTAAATTCGGTTGCGAAAGGAGTTAAAGCAGAAACCCCACCCAAAAAATCTCCAAACTCCATGGCTTTGGCTTTTCCTGCAGAACCCAAGGCCCCTTGGTTTCTTTGAATCTCTATCGGATTGATTGGTTGCAATGTCATAAAAACTTAGTCTCCATGATTATACCGGGGGGAACGACTCGCTCCGCTCCTTCCCCCCGCGCCCCTTTCGCTCGGACTGGCAAAGCCAGATCCTCACTCACTATAGTTATCGGCACACCTGCAGGTGAAAGTTGCGTTTCAGGTTCCTTTTTTTGTTCCTTTGGAGACTTCCTCTTGAAGCCGATATTTGATTTGGAGTAATTCCTTAAGCAAATCAACGACTTTCTCTAAAGCAACCATCGCCTTTTTGGCCTCTTTATTGTGTTTAAGTCCCTTCTTTTCTTTGGAAATCTTTTCCAAAACTTAATACACAGCCGAAAAAGAACGGTTAATATCGTCAAAGACTTCAGAATCAATCAGTTTTTCGATAATTGGATAACCCATGGTAGGTTGTGTCAAAGTAGCCATGGTGAAACTTTAACAAATTCTGATCTTTCCAGCAACTTACAACTTATCCCTAATTGATTGTTGACAGCCCTCTTTTATTTTGAGTAAATTTACTCAATGTCCTGAGTAATTTTGCTCACACATACACATATGTATCAAAGAAGCTATTTTAATAAGATATTACAAAGACTTAAAGAACCGAGACACTTTATTCAGGTGCTTTCAGGACCGCGGCAATCGGGGAAAACCACTTTGATTTGTCAAATAACCCAAGCCACGGATGTTCCTATTCATTATGCATTGGCTGATGATCCTTCGATTAGAGACAGGATTTGGATTGAACAACAGTGGGAAATAGGGCGTCTAAAAACTAGAGAAATGGGCAAGGCCATTCTTGTTTTGGATGAACTGCAGAAAATAGAGGGCTGGTCCGAAACGGTCAAGTATCTCTGGGATAGTGATACTTTGTCGGAGCTAGGGCTGATCGTTGTTATTTTAGGTTCCTCCCCTCTGCTGGTACAGAGAGGATTGACGGAAAGTTTGGCCGGCCGATTTGAAGTCCTTCATATTCCACACTGGTCTTATGCCGAAATGCGTGACGCCTTCGGCTGGAATTTGGAAAAATATATTTTTTTCGGCGGTTATCCCGGAGCGGCGCCTCTCGTGGAGGATGAAAAACGCTGGAGATCCTATGTCATAGACTCTCTGATTGAGACAAGCGTGTCAAAAGATATTCTCCTTATGAAACGCATTGACAAACCTGCACTGCTTCGCCGTTTGTTTCATTTGGGTTGTGAATATTCAGGCAGGATTCTTTCTTATCAAAAAATGCTGGGGCAGTTGCAGGATGCGGGCAATACCACGACGCTCGCGCACTATCTGGAATTGCTTGGAAACGCGTGGATGCTTTGCGGACTCAACAAATTTGCGGGCCAAAGTGTGCGGCGCCGCGGGTCCAGTCCGAAATTTCAGGTGTTCAACAATGCACTGATGACGGCAACGGTGGGAGTAACATTCAAGGAGGCATTGGCTGATCGCGAATTTTGGGGACATCTGGTGGAATCGGCTGTTGGTGCCGCATTCATCAACGCGTTCATCGGAGACTTTGGAAACGTTTTTTATTGGAGAGAAAAAAATCAGGAAGTCGATTTTGTGATTTCCAGAGGGAAAACCCTTGCCGCTGTTGAAGTGAAGAGCGGACGGCGAAGAGAAAATTATTCGGGAATGGAGTCTTTTGCGAGGCAATTCAAACCCCAAAAACAATTGCTTATCGGCGGAGACGGCATCTCTCTCGAAGATTTTTTTTCCAAACCGGCTGAACAATTTGCATAAAAGAGAATGTGCAATTATTGCGGCAGGGGTTTTAGTTTTGCTAGGACAGGGTTGAATTCGTTGATGGATAGATTGATGGTCAGAGTTTGTGATTCAAAGCCCAGTTTTTCGATTCGGATGCGGTAACTTCCAAGCGCCATTTCGTGCAGTAAAACCGGCGTCACCTGTTCCAGTTTTTTGTCATTCAAATAAATCGCGGCTCCGACGGGGTCTGACTGGATGTAGACAACCGAGCGAAGCGGAGAAACTTTTCTCAACACCTCATGCGCTTCTCTTTGCACTCCCTCCTCTTTTGCATTGAGCAAAACTTCCACAAGCGGCAGTAAAGCCTGTTGCATGAGTTGCTGATCCGCAAGCGCATTGGCAATGCCCAACTTCGCCGGATATTTAAAATCTTCGTGTTCCATGGCCTGCGTAAAATAGCCCTGAGCTTTTGAATAATCTTTCAACTGCAGGAAAACTTTTCCCAACATATAGCGCGCTTCCGCTGTTTCACGCGGGGAAGGGTTTAATGTAAAAACATCCGACAGAGCCTGAACCGTCTCCTGATACAATCCTTGTCGCAAATTTGCCTTGGCCGTATTTAATTTTTCTCCGGCGGGCGAAGTTTTCAACGTCAACTCCGTTTTGAAGGGAGTGTTAATATCAGTTGTTATATCTTGCGTGGCCTCGAAATATCCCTCTTTGCGCAGTGTCAGCTTATGTGTCCCCACGGGCAAGGTTCCCGTAAACGGTGTCACTCCCACTTTTTGCTGATCGATAAAAACATCCGCGCCGGGCGGGATCGAACGAATTTCGGCCGGGAATTGCTGTAAATTTCCCTCCGTTAAATCGAGCGCAAACGTCGGTTGGTCTTCTTTCAAAATAAACTCGCGTCTGAAAATAATATCATCGATGAGGTGGGCCGCATCGCCCCCAATTTGTTTTGGTTTGCGCAGTTCCAAAATGTAACGCCCAAACGGGGCATAAACCGGTTTGTTCAAAACAACATTTTGCAATTTCACGGAACGGGGTTGAAATTTGTTGTATTCAAAATAAGCCTCGACATAGAGCGAAACATCCCGCGGCAATGAAATAATTTTGATGGTTCCAATCGGCGCGCGAAACAAAAGCGGGATGATCGACTGGTTTTTATCCACGGTGAAATGAAGGCGGTCGGTATATTTTTCCTGAATCTCGGCCATATCGAAAGTGGCTTCCATGTCATAAGTCTGTTCGGGCAAAAGTTCGACATTGACCTTAAGAGGCGTTTTACCAATTTCCTTTTCCTGAAAACGGACCGTCGCTGGGAAAGGATTTGCAATGCAATCCAGAAATACGGGAACGGTTTGAGGTTTGGGAGGTTCCGGAGGTCCGAGCGGAATGGTTTGAATTTCAAGCGTTGGAGCGGCGACAGGAGGAGGCACCGCCTTAACCTTTTTCGCCGCTTCTCCCTGTGGCGCAAGAATCGTTGTCCAGTAAAAATAGAGTCCCGCAATCAGCACCACGGAAAAAAGAAGAGCACCCAAAATCCAAATCCGCGCTTTGGGAAGCCATCCTCTTTTTTCACCAAGACGTTTGATAAAAGTTTTGCGTTGCAGTTCATCACTTTCTTCCAGAGGAGAATGAGGTGATGTCACTTCGGGTTCCACACCTATTTGGGCTGTTCCCCCCTCTTTACCCGGCGAAACCACAACGGTCCCCCACTCGCCAATTTCTTGTGCGGAAACTTCGAGTTCTTCATCTTGTGTGATTTCCTGAGTAATGAGACGAAGGGTATAAATTCCAACGCGAATTAAATCTTTGTGACCCACCACAACCGATTCAGATAATTGGGCGCCATTGACATAGGTTCCGTTTTTGCTCCCCAAATCATGGACGGTCCAACTCCCGTTAACAAATACGATTTCGGAATGTTTTCTGGAGACACTTTGGTCATCCAACACAACCTGATATTCATCCAGACGGCCAATAATATTCGTCCCCTCTTGCAGGGGAAAACGGGCGCCCTTATGCGGACCATCAGCAATCACCACATAGGGAGGGTTCACCCCTTTCGTGCCTTCGCCACCTCCAAAAAGCAGAGTTCTGTCTTCATCGGCCATATTGTCGGTGAGTACTAACACAAATTATAAAAAGGGTAAAGGGAACCTCCGAAAACTGTCCATCTGCGTTGTTGCCCGCAAACCCGCAATCCTCACGTACCATTAAAGGTACGCTCCGGTTGCGGGTTTGCAAGCGCCTAGCATCTGGACAGTTTTGGGAGGTTCCCAATTATCACGGTTTCCGGATGTGCCCTAAATGAAGATAATGGGTTGGTTGTTGTCATTCCCGCGAAGGCGGGAATCCAGAAAAGCTGAAAATTATTGGATCCCTGCCTTCGCAGGGATGACAAACTTGTATATGCAAAAACGAATATTTTATTTTGAAACTAGATTTTTATTTTTACAATCTTCCCAACCGCCTCGCAGGACTGTCTAGCGGACTGTGCGTCTTGTCTTGTAAATTTTGTCGGCCAATGAGCTGGATAACGCGTGTCCAAGTAAAAGCGATTGAGATCTTGACAGGATTCTCTCAAGTTTTCGAATGATGAATCTTTCTGACAACAGTGGTCGAGCAACACTAGGAGATTGTGAATTTTTTTCAAAGGCAAACCTTTGGAGATGATAAAAGCCTTCAAATATTTTTCGGTGGCTTGCTGAAAATGAAAACAAATATGTCCAAAATATTCGATTTCATCATCAAGGCAGGCACTGGCAAAATGAAAATCTTCGTCCGCCTTCCCCACCCATTCCATGAATATTTTCTTTTCAGCCATGGAGAACTTTTCCCTCCTGAAGAATTTGTTGGATAAAAGGGTCCCCCATCTGTTGAAGATTTTCAAACTCGTCAAGGCTGTAAACAAACATATCGGTTGGTAAACGGTATTTTATGAGACGATCAAGCTCCAAAAGACGGTCTTTTCCATAATAGGGAATATTGTCCTTAAGAATGAGAAAGTCCAAATCACTATCTTCGCTGAATTCTCCTCTGGCCGCAGAACCAAAAAGGATCACTTTTTTGGCACCATAATTTTCAACAAGTTGTCTCGTAATACTTTGAATTTCTTTTTGAAGTCCTTTTTTCGTCATATAAATTTTCTACCACATTCTTATTTTGAAGTCTTTGAAAAAGTTCCCTTCTGGGTTGCGACGGTACCGGATTGAAAGGTTCTGATTGCCTTTCACCATCACAATTTTTTGTTTTGTTTTCGTGTGGACAGTCCCGCGGCCTCGAGGGCTTTATTGAAACTCCCGAAGACTCTCACATATGTTTCGCGGGAGGCCATGCCGGGTTCGCTTTTCACTTCTTTCACCGTCGGTGAGTGACCAAGTTTTTTGTCCAATGCCTGAAGATCGGCAAGGAGTTTTTCACGAGTGTATTTTTCCCAATTAACCTCAAACCCCATTGCTCGAAGGGCCGCATTGAAATTTCCAAAGGCCCTTCGGTATGCTCCTAACGAAGCCATGCCGGGTTCGCTGTTCACTTCTTCAATCGTCGGCGAGCGGCCAAGTCTTTTGGCCAAAGCCTTCAATCGAAAGAGAAGAATTTGTTCCTTCGTTCCCGATACCATCCAATCTTCAAACAAAGGATAATTATGGCTGGATAACAAATCATTCAATAAACCCAAAAACTCTTTTCGATTCCCCGGAATTTCAAAACCCGCAAAAATCCTCTGAAAGGTTTCTTCCCAAAGTTCGTTGTGTGGCGCGTAGTTTTCCCATCTCCCCTCCAGCCAGCCACGGACTGTTGCGGGCTCTGCACCGGCAATTCGTGTCGTCACTCCCTCGTGTTTGTACCAAAGCGCAAATCTCAAAAATTGTGCGAATGCGGTTGAAACCGGAGTCAAATTCGCGGGCAGAGGATCAGACAAATCCATCTGGGCCGCCTTTTCTCTGGCCCACGCTTCGTGCAAAATTCCTTGTTGATCCCCAACCTGCGGTGCCAATTCCAACACTTCCGACAAAGACGATGGCACCCTTAAACCGTTCGTGTACGCAAAAATCACATCCGCGGAAATTCCAAGCCGGTACGCCGCAGACTGGATCTCACCGGCGCTGACGTCAAGTTTTGTAAAGGCGTCCCGGATTTGTGTTGTGACGGGACGCGCACCGGCAAACAAAACCGTGCCGGCATCCAAAACTTTTCCTTCCGCATCAGGATGTCTTGGTTTGGGTTCTTCATCTCCCTTGACTTTTATTTTGCGCACAAACGTTGCCCCCTCAACCTCATAAGCTTCCTGTGTGTGGATATTCAAACGATGCCTTGCAAGATTTCCACCCAAGTCCACCACCCACGCCACCTTTGAAGGATGAGCGGAATCCACGCGCATCGCGCGCCCAATGTCCTGCACCACTCTCGTTCTTGATTCCGACTCAAATCCCAAAACAACCAACTCAACACCGGCCACGTCAAATCCTTCTCCGGCCACTCCCACATTGACCAGCACACGAATTTCACCCTTCCGAAATTTATCCAAAATCTCTTCTCTCTTGTCAGGGGACGTTTCCCCCGAAAGTCCCGCCGCGGAGATCTCAATCTTATTTAACGCCTCCACCGTTTCCTCAATTTGCGACACGGCATTCACATAAACCAGTGTGTGATAAAACCGGTTTCCCCAATTGAGCGTTTCGTAAAAAAGTTTTCCCAAAATATCTCCAATCGCTCTACCGGAAAGGGTGTTGACGGGCTGGTCCAGTTCAACCTGGATGGCTTGGGGTTTTAATAAAACCCTGTCCTGTCTTTGCCAAAGATCTTCGGCATCCACCGCGAGCAAAAGCCCCTCCGGTCCATAGACATTGACAAGCGGCGTTCCCGAAAGCCGGTCCGGTGTTGCCGTCATTCCGATTACAAGCCTTGGCCACACCCCGTGAATCCCACCGTTGGCGTCCATGAAACCAAAATATTTCAACACATCCGACCACACATTTTCGGGAACGTAATGATGCGCTTCATCCAAAATTAAAAAACCGTGACGATTTGTCGGCAAGGCTTGCAAGTTTTGAAAAAGTGTTTGCGCACTCGCCAAAAGAATTGGGCGATCTGTCTGGCGAACATCTCTTTGAAAAAGACCGACGTTCGCACTGCCGAACACACCCGAGAAAGCATCACGAGCTTGATCCAGTAAAAAATCACGGTGGGTTACATACAAAATTCCGGAGGGCCGCATCTGAGAATCCAGAAAAGAGGAAATCCGCCGCCAGTTTGCGGACACAAAGCCGTGGCCGGGCCCTTCAAAGAATCCTCGAAAGGTGGCCACTTCTTGCCACTCTTGACTTAAACGAACCGCAAGTGCCACGGAACTCATTGTTTTCCCGGCCCCCGTCGGCAAAACCAAAAGTCCACGATCCTGCCCTTGACCGTAACGATCCATCGCGCGCTGAACAAATGCCTCCTGATAATCTCTGAGAGGAACGGGAATCGGCATTGCCGCAAGCGGAGCCACCGCCGAAAACCGTCGCCTCGCAACGGAAGGCAATTCCTGTCCGGGGCTTATATAATGATTATTCCCAAACAGTGCATGGGCTTCTTGAATCAAACTGGTTTGGTGGGGGGTAGCGGTTGGTGAAAGAGTTTCCAAAAGACCAACAATAGCTTCCGCGCTCGACATGTCGCCTACCGCGGTTAAATCAAGACGAATCAGCGCCTCTGTGGCTGTTTCCACAGGCGTTAAGGTTAAGTTACAGGTCCACCACTCATATTGTTGTTATCGGTATTTTTCCAGAAAAGTTGCTTTTTCCAACTTGCAACTCTTGCCCCGCATAAAGCATACTGGTTCCATGTTGGCTCAGATTTTAAGCATGGTATGGCGAGTTTTCTTTTTGTCATCCCTGCGAAGGCAGGGATCCAGTAATGCATTGCTGGTTCCCGACTTTCGTCGGGACGGCGTCTGGATTCCCGCCTACGCGGGAATGACAAAAAAAAACCGTATATTTTGTTTTTCGCTAACCATAACAGCCTCTATTTTTCTGTTGGCAACACCCGTTGTTTCTCACGGCAAAGTTCTACCAAAAAAAATATTCTCATCTAAACCTGATTCCCCAACCGCTTGCATCAACTGGTCTAAAGTTTTTGAACGGGAATCGGTGCGCCAAATTGAGAATAGAAATTATTTAATCGGCGTTGCCCCTTTTCGTGATGACACGGGGGTGACAGGAGACGATTGGCTTTCTCAAGGTATAGCGAATTTGCTCATTCGTCTGCTGAACACCGACTCAAATGTTGGTGCCATGCCGGAATCGAATACCCTTTATCTTCCGCCGGAACATCCTGTCCGTTTCAAAATTGACGGACTTTTTCAACACACACAAAACTGGCTTCGTATTTTTGTGCAACTCAAAGACAGCAAAGACAAACTCATCGCCCAATTTACCGTGGAGACCCCCTACCCTTTGCACAAACAATTTTTCACGGGACTTCGTGAAGCCGCGGTTGGAATTTTTGGCAAGATCGGTCTGAAAAAGAAAATCAATATGGACGCATTGAAGGCCATCGAAAACGAAACCGATAATATCCGTGCTTATGAAAATTATATTAAGGGGATGCAGGCCCTAACCTCTTATGACCCAAACAAAATGGAAGTGGCCATGATTTGGTTTCAGGAATCCAGACGCGAGGATAATCAATATCCCATGGCTTACCGCGGTCTGATGGATATTTATAATTTTTTAAGTCTCTATCATAAATCAAACGGAGCACCTTACGGACAAGATCTGGAGAATTCGGAAAGCACACTGAGAGCTTTAGCCAAGCAGGGACGCAACACCGGTTCTGAGGGAAAAAATAAATTTAAAAAAGAAGAGGAAGGCATTGATAACCGTTTCCTGTCGGCGCAAGTTCATTTTGTATTGGGGAATCGTTTCCTCATAAAGGGAGACGCGGCAAAGGCCGTTGCCGAATTATCACAGGCGGCACAATTGGTTCCGGAAGATCCCGTCACGGCCCTTGCTCTTTCACAAGCGTATGAAAAATTGGGGCAATCCACATTGGCCGGACAATTTAAAAATCACGCAGAGGAGATCAACACATGTTTAAAAGGACAATAATTTTTTCTATTTTAACTTTTTTCATTGCCGGAACACCCGCATTCGCAAAAAAGAAATCCATTTTGCCATCGGAACAATCCGTTTATCACAATAATCAGGGAATCACGGTCCTCAGTCAGGGAAATTTGGAAAAAGCAATCTTTGAATTTCAAACCGCTATTGAATTGGCTCCCCAATTCGCGGAACCCTACAACAACTTGGGTTTGATTTATAAAATCAAGGGAGAGAACGACAAAGCCACCGAATATTTTCAAAAAGCAATCGGCATCAACGGAAATTACGCTTCGCCGCACAGTCACTTGGCCGCTGTTTATCTAACTCAGGGACGCCTGCAAGATGCGCTGAAGGAAGCGCAGAGGGCGGTGAAGATAGATCCCCTCATGGCAGACCCCCATTACAATTTGGGTCTGGTCTGGCTGGAGATGTACAACAAAGAGAAGAAACAGAAATATTGGTCGAATGCCGAATCGGAATTTAAGAAGACCACCGTATTCAATCCCAATCTGGAATTGGTTCATCTGCGTTTGGCGGAAATGTATCGTCAGCAGGGAAAATATGATCTCGCTATAATCCGTTATCGGCTGGCGCTTAACGCCAACAACAATCCCGAAACTTGGAAAACACTGGGAAATCTTTACACGGAAATGGGTGATCCCTTCAAAGCACAGAATTGTTTTCAGAAGGCCATCGAACTCAATCCAAAAATCGAAGATGCCCAACTTCAACTGGGTCTTTTTTATCTTCAGCAAAAAAAGACCGATGAAGCCAAGGCGGCTTTTGAAAAAGTGGTGGAGCAAAATCCGAAAAACGAGAAGGCTTTTTTTAATCTGGGCGTTTTAAAAATGGACGCGGGGCTTTTTCAGGAAGCAATTGACTATTTCAAAAAAGCCAAAGAGGTTAACCCGGGTTACGCCGACGCCACCTATAATATGGGAGTTTGCTATTTAAAAATTGGCAAAACAGATCAGGCCAAAGAAGAGTGGGAGTATACATTGACGGTCCAACCCGATTACGCGAGAGCCAATTATAATCTGGGATTGCTTGCGGCAAAAAATGGTAAAGTGGAAGAGGCGGGACAACAATATTGCAATTTTTTGAAAGCCAGTCAGGGAAAATTTCCAACAGAAGAATTGCTCGCAAAACAGTTTGTTGAGGAACAAAAAATAAAATGCCGAAATTAATTTTAACAGAGATCGGAAAAAAAGAAGAAAAGGTCTTTGCACTGACCGATAAAGTAAAAATCGGCAGATTGCCGGAAAGCGATATCTCTCTGCAACATGCCAGCGTCTCCAGAGATCACGCCGAAATTTTTCTGGAAGACCATCAATATTATCTCTCGGACTTGGGAAGCGGAAACGGCACTCTTCTGAATGGTCTTGTCGTCAAACCAAACGAAAAAATGCTTCTCAAAAATAACGATCGGCTAAACATTGGAAACTTTACTCTGCGTTTTATCCGGACTGATGAATTTTTCGAGCAATCGATGAAAGAAGAGGAAGAGGTGACCGATGCTGACATCCTCGAAATCAAACTGCTGAAAAAAGTACTCGACGCGGTCGATCAGGAAACCGTTCCGAGTCTGGAAGTGTTGAATGGTTGTGCCGAGGGAAAACGCTTTTTTCTCTCCGATGATACCGAAGAGATGATTATTGGAAGAGATCCGGCATCTGATTTTCCCGTTAACGAAGATGTCATCTCCCGCTCTCACGCCAAGATTGTCAAGCGTTGGGGGGGCATTGCGCTTGTTGATCTGGAAAGCAAAAACGGATCGTATGTAAATAATAAACGGATTACCGAAGAATATTTGCACGATGGAGACCGACTCGCGCTGGGAACCATTGTTTTTCTTTTTCGAAATCCCCAAGAGATCAATATCAAGGAAATCAGCGAAGAGATTCTTAAAAAACGCCCGCCGCTCTCTCCCAAATTTCAGACAAAACCTGCTCCACAAAAAACAGAAGATGAGGCGGCGGAAGAAGAAGGAGAAGCAACCGAACAATCTTCGCAAGAAACAGAAGATATTTTGGAGCAGATTCCCACATGGCAACCCGCCGCAGGCAACGCCTACCCTCTTCCGGCGCAGGTCTCCAAACATCTCACACCCATGGAAATCGGCATGATCGGTCTAGGTATCGTAGTCCTAAGTTTCGCCATCATCACATTGGCAAATCTTATTTTGGAATAAAGTTAAGCCACGGCTTTTTGGATCATTTCTTGCGGGAGGGTTACGCGGGCGATGGGTTGGATGCGTAGGTTTTCGGAGAGTTCTTGATAGGACAAAACAGAGAGTTGTGGGAATTCGAGTTCGATGATTTTTCTGAAATAGCGGCGGATTTCGGCGATTGTTAAAATCACGGGCGGACGCGCTCCCGGAGGAAACGGATGCGACGCGATTTCTTTCCCCACCGCTTCAATTAATTCCTGCGTAATTTCCGGATCCAGCGCCAAATAATTTCCCTTCTCCGTCCGGCGAATCGAATTCTTGATCATATCCTCCACTTCAGGATCCAAAAGATAAACCGCCAGCGTGTTTTGGGAGCCCGCGTATTTATGCGTAACATATCGTTTGAGGCCCGCCCGCACGTGCTCCGTCAGCATCAGCGTGTCTCTCTCAATTTCACCCCACTGCGCCAGAGTTGAAAAAATGGTTTTGAGATCGCGGATCGCCACATCTTCCTGCACAAGTCTTTGGAAAATTTCAGTCAATTGCAAAAGGGTGACGACTTTGGGAACCAATTCTTTCACCAACGCCGGGTGTGTTTTTTCAAGTTCTGAGAGCATTGTCTGCACTTCTTGCACACCCAAAAATTCCTGCGCGTGTTTGCGCAACGCGTGCGAGAGATGCAAAATAAGATATTCCGCGATATCCCACATTCTGAACCCCGCCTGAATCGCCACATCTTTGTATTGCGCAGAAATCCACGTCACCACGGATCCATCAATGGGATGAATGGTTTCCGTCCCCGTCACATTAAAGAGTGAAAGTTGTTCGAGGGGTTCACCCACCAGAATGCACCCCTGCATGACTTTCCCGAGGGCGACCGGCACTTCGTTGATATTGATGACATACGCCTCGGGTTCCATATCCACCGTCTGCCCGCGCACTTGAATGCCGGGGAAATTAACGCCGAGTTCGTAATAAAGTCCGTGGCGTAACAGAGGAATCAATTCGTTGATGAAGCGCCCGCCATCCTGTTTGTCATCGACAAAAGGAATAAGAGCGGAACCGACTTCCAGTGAAATCGGCGAAGGCATAATAAAAGGAAGAACGTCGCCATGTTTTTTGACCGCCTTCTTGACCACCTCTTCTCTGGGCGTGTCTATTACTTGTTGCACCATTTTCTGTTTCGATTTGATAAGCAGAAAAGAGATCGTCCCCAAAAAAGCGGCCACAATAATAAACGGAATTTTGGGAAGGCCGGGAACCAATGCCAAGGCAATTAAAATAACCGCCGCGATAATCAGCGCTTTCGGATACGCGGTGATCTGGGTGATAATTTCGCGTCCCAGATTGGAACCTTCTATTTCAGAAGACACGCGGGTTACCACCACACCGGCAGAAACAGAAATGATAATGGCTGGGATCTGTTGAACCAGACCGTCACCAATCGTCAAAAGAGTATAAAGATTGACCGCGTCGCCAAGCTCCATGTCACGCCTCGTCACACCGATAATGAGACCCGCGATAATGTTGATCAAAATAATGATGATGCCGGCGATCGCATCTCCTTTTACAAACTTCATCGCACCATCCATGGCTCCGTAAAGTTGCGATTCTCTTTGGAGATGCGAGCGGCGTTCAAGGGCCTGTTCAATATTGATAATCCCGGCGCGCAAATCGGCATCAATTGACATTTGTTTCCCGGGCATGGCATCCAATGTAAAACGGGCGGCCACTTCGGAAACACGCTCCGCACCTTTGGTGATCACGATAAAATTGATGAGGGTGAGGATGATAAACAAAATTCCCCCGACGATCGGATCACCGCGCACCACAAAATGTCCGAAGGCTTCGATCACGTGACCCGCATCTCCCTCCGCAAGAATCAAACGGGTTGTCGATATATTGAGGGCCAAGCGGTACAGTGTGGCGATCAGCAAAATAGTCGGAAAGGAGGCAATGCGAAGGGCGTCGCTGATGTAGAGAGCCACGAGCAAAATCACAATGCCCATGGTGAGGTTGATTGTGAGCAGAACATCAAGAAGCTGTTTGGGGAGTGGAACGACGATCATCGCCATAACGATGATGACTAAACCCGCCAGCATCAAATCACTGTATTTCGCAATAATCGTGTTAAGTCCTGAAAAAGGAAGGGCTTCTTGTGCTATACTCGAATCCGGTGGCGGCATAATCTCCTCTAAATCTCAGTAGTTATGCAAGATGAATGCCATTTTAGCACACGGTGGACCTAGAGCTAAAGGAGATATTCGTTTGAATTACGCCCCGTGGCATTTTTTGTATTTTTTGTTGGAGCCGCAGGG
>JACRBV010000097.1 GCA_016213065.1 Deltaproteobacteria bacterium | reverse complement strand
TAAAAAGGTCTATCACTAAACCTCTTCATTTTTGTCCAGTCTTTTGGGGTCGGTTCAGTTCTTCTGTTTCGGTCCCTGGGGACGATTGATCTTTTGTTCCGTCCCATCCAAAAACAGAGTCACAATTTCATCTTCCCCCAGTTCTAGCTTCCTCTCCGGTATCTTGAAAAACTTCGCCAAGAGAGGTTGTAATGGATTGATGTTTCTACCCACGTTGCTGTCATCAATGCGGAAGAGAAAACCCAACAATATATGTGTCGTATAGAGCCGGTAATACATCAGCAACATGAGTAAGCGGTCTTCCATGGAAAGTTTGTATTGGGCGTCGACATGGCAGTGAATAAGTCTCTTTTCCCTTAACTTGGCCAAACGCTTTTCTTCCGCTTGATAATAGAGGGGCCTTACTTGCTCACAAAGTTCAAAAAAAATTGCAGGGGGTATTCCTGTCAATCGACGAAAAACGCTCGGTTGTTTCGCTAATTTTCTGGCCTGCTGGCTTTTAGGTTTCGTTGCCATATCCCCCCCTTTTTTTTAACGGGGGCACTATAACACAAAATTATTTTCTATGCAGTGGGTCTATTTTCTGGTCCGCCAAAAGGTGGATGGGCTCGTTCTCATTAAGAGCTAGATCCAGATGGGTGACTGAAACAGGTTACATAAAAAACAAGTAACACTGATTTCGAACTCTGAAATTACGGGCGCAGTATTACAGTGAACTCTACCCCATGAAGACAAAAAAATGATTTCTTGGGAAGGGCATGTGGACGAGAGTTAACTCGCATGGATTCTTTTGTCTCCTCTTGACACCATTCGCTAATGGGTGACACCTTTATTCCAATTGAGAGTAGGCTTTTTCAAAATTCTGAAAACGCTGTTTCCAGCGCACTGTCTTGTTCACTTGCACTCCTTTGGCCATTTGCTCACGGTAAAAGAAAGCCGGAGGGTGATCCACCCTCCGACTTTTCTGCTCCGCGGGCAGGATTCGAACCTGCGACGGGGTGATTACGCTCTGACCTCGCTTTCACGAGGAGCCGGACTTTATCTTCATCCCATAGGGATGGTGGGTGTAGAGTCTCTGCACTTGCCCTCCGTCATTACTGCATGACGGATGCTAGCTCAGGGTTGCCGATGCCAGATTTTCATCTGCATTACGGGTTCCCTGATTTAGCCCACTTATCACCGCATTGTTACCAACGCGGGCTGCTAATTCGGCGTTAACGCCTTCGACACAGTCACCTGCTCTACCGGGCTGAGCTACCGCGGAATAAACTGCATAAATTGTCAAAAAACGAGCGGCCAAGTGCTTAGCATTAGCCATTTTGCGTGTAAAGTCCCTATTCAGGCATCTTTTTCGCTTTGGATTGATTTAATTTTTCCTTTGAACGAGAAACTGTAGAAGTTTTTGAAGGTTTTGCACGGTTGAGACGTCCTATTTTTTTTAGAGATTCAATAAAATTTAAAGTGTCCTGATGACGTTCGACCCGCGTTTCGTAAGACGCATTTAAATTATCCCGAATCATCCAGATATCCACTCCCTTTTGAAGCCACTGCTGATCTTTTCGAGACATTTTGTTCATCACAGGCCGATGCTAAATCATCCACCCAAATTAGACAATTTGTTATTTTTGCAAATCCCTAGATCAAGCCCTCCTGTTTTAGCGCGGCGGTCACGGATGGGCGTTGGCGCATGCGTGTCATAAAGGCGTTGAGCTTTTTGTAGGGCGCCAAATCCAGTTTGATCAGGCGCAACGCATTGAGTGCGAAAAAGAGATAGGCATCAACCACGGTGAAATTTTCTCCGATGCAATAATCGCCATCGGGGAATTTGCTCTCCGTTACTTGAAGAAGATTTTTCATATTTTCAAGTCCCACGCGTTTGATGACTTCAAAATGGGTTTCGTTGTCGGAAAAAGCAGAGGGCCGGAAAAGCGGGCCGTACGCTTTGTGCAGGGTGGTGGCGATGAAGTTCATCCATTCAAATGCTTTGAACCGGTCTTTCCCCGATTCGGGAAAAAGATTATTCGGTTTTTTGGAGAGGAGGTAATACATGATCGCAACTCCCTCGGTTAAAGGGTAGCCCTCCTCCGTGACCATGGTTGGCACTTGCCCCATCGGATTGAGTTTTTTGATTTCTTCCCTCATTTTGTTGTCATCGAGTTTGAGAAATTTGATTTCATAGGGAAGTCCCAGTTCTTCCAAAAGAATGTGGGGAGCCAGCGAACAAGCGCCGGGATAAGCATAAAGTTTAATCATAACGTCTCCTTTTTATCGCCCTGATTTGGACTTCATCTCCATCCACTCTTCGGGCGTTAAATCGAGGAGGGAGTTGAATTCGCCGGCGCCTTGCAACCATTCACCGCCATCAATGGTGACGCATTCTCCGTTGATGTAGTCGATGCCGTCGGCCATCATAAAACAGGCGAGGTTGATTAATTCCTGATGATCGCCGGTGCGGTGAAGCGGATTGCGCGCAAGCATTTTATTTTCAATCGATTTCGGTACGAGATTCGCCCACGCCTGTTCTGTTTTGAACGGACCGGGTGCGATGGCATTCAGACGAATATTATATTTTGCCCATTCTACGGCAAGTGAACGGGTCATCGCCAAAACACCGGCCTTGGCGCAGGCTGAGGGAACCACAAAACCGGAGCCGGTCCACGCGTAGGTGGTACAGATATTCAAAACGCGTCCGCCGGTGCCATCGGCAATCCATTTTTTTGCAACGGCTTGGGTGCAATGAAATGTTCCGTGCAAAACAATTCGGACGATCGCGTCAAAACCGTTGGGGGAGAGATACTCGGTGGGGCAGATGAAATTGCCCGCGGCGTTGTTGACGAGTCCATCCAGACGCCCAAATTTCTGAAAAATACCATCGACCACTTTTTGGACTTCGTCGGGTTTACGTACATCACAGGTATCAAAAAAAACCTGCGCCCCTTTTTGTGAAATTTCTTTCGCGGCTGTTTTAAGGACATCTTTCCTGCGTCCGCAGAGGGCAATATTGGCACCAAGGTCGGCAAACCCAAGAGCCATCGACTTTCCAAGCCCTGTTCCGCCGCCCGTCACAAAAATCACTTTGTCTTTAAGCAAAGCCTTGTCAAACATCAATCCCCCTTGGTATGAATCCCTAAAATGGAATCCAGTTCAAGTCCACCTCTTATTTTTCCGGAACTTTTCGGCAACACCAATCCCGTGGAAGTGGAGATTGGTTGTGGTAAGGCCAAGTTTCTCGTGACGCGTGCCGAGCGAAATCCCCACATTAATTTTTTTGGCGTTGATCGTGCTGGAAAATGGATGCGTATGGGCGCTTCAAAAGTTGAAAGGCGAAAATTGACCAACATCAAATTCATGAAAGCGATTGCCGATCAAACTTTTCCTGACTTGATTCCGGCAGGCGAAGTTTCTGTTTTTCATATTTATTTCCCGGACCCGTGGCCCAAACGCAAACATCAACGGCGCCGCCTTCTTCAACCCACTTTTTTTACAGTGCTTCATGAGAAATTAAAACAAGGAGGGGTGGTGGAAATTGCCACGGATGAAGCGGATTATTTTACATCGATTAAAAAAGGAATTTCCGCGACGGCAAAACTTTGGAAACAGGTTCGGGAAAACACCAACGAACGTATCTTTGCCCCGGAATTAAAAACAAACTACGAATTGAAATATCAAAGTGAAGGAAGAACCATCTATTATCTGGAATTGAAGAAGTGATTAATGTTTCTGCATACATTTCGCCGCAAGCTCCGTGTTTTGGTTTGGATTCATGATTTTCCACGGTGTCCATTTCTTATTTGGCTGACAAACTTTATAGTTTCCGATTCTGAAATTGCATTCATATTCTCCGGGTACATAACATTGCATGGAATTATTGGAGTGGCTGTTGCCATTTCCCTCCGCTCCTGCGGTAAAGGGATATTGGTAATTATAGTTAAAAATGTTGTCGTCATTATCTATTGCGTGCGCAGGCAGTACCAAAGAGAACATCGCGAACAAACTGATCACCACAGATATTTTGAAAATGATCTTCATTTTCTCACCACGCAATTTGTTTGATAGTTTGTAGAATCCCAACTCCATTTGCTCCAGTGCAACTCTTTGTTGCAGACGCGAAAACCCTTCGTCTTCATGTTGCAATCATGCTCTCCGGGAACATTGCAGAAATTGAGAGTGGCTTTGTCTCTGGTGGCATGTTCCTGAATCCAGATCTGCTTTTCAATCGGGTCCTGCGCTCTGTTGAAATTGTCGTTGAGACCGCCGCTTTGGGACCAAACCGAAGTTAATGGAACCAAAATTAATAATATAATGAGTGTGATTTTCATAAACCCTCCAGTGGCTTTGAAGAGCAACTTTTGTGCCAAGATTCTCAAGGAGGGATTTTTTTAAATTCTTATATATTTCAACAGGTTCTATGATCAGAACCGGATGCGGGCGGCTTTAAGTGGGTAACTTTTTACCTTTCCGTCAAAATTTCGTCAACGGGTCTGCCGGACTTTTTCCCTTTGAATGGGATATGAAGTGCTTTCGTAGCTGTCAATCCTTCGACTACTCTGATCTTAATGCCGCCTTGGGAAGAGGCAACGATTCAAGTATTCCGTAAATTGTCCAGACGTTGTGCCCGCTTCGCTCCAGTAACCTGTCTCACCGCAACGATTGTAACCGCCATCATTGAAGCAACGGTATTGGCCCGGATAGCATGGGGTATCGGCTTGAGCCGAATTGCAATAGGCTACAACGCGATCGCTTTCTTCGTGATTATTTTCCAGACGGCGAAATTCACTCCATGTTCCATTGTCACGACAGATTCTATAATCCCTGTCTCGAAAGGGACAGATGATGGCTCCCGGTACACACTCCCGTGAACAGGCATCGGCAAGATCGGATTCCTCACCATTAAGATTTGTCCATCGGTTCCACCAGAGGCCACTGCTATCTCTTGCGCATTTTCTGAATCGCTTATTTTGGAGGTCGCATTGGTAGGCCCCTTCATTGCTACAAACAGGGAGTTGAATTTGAGGGGGTGGCAAATTAATTTTGATGGATGGCTTCTTGATCCCTTGGATCGGTTGATTTGTCGGAAATTGTCCCGGCGTGTTAGGCGCTGCATATAAGGACATCGCTATTAATATTAACGAACAGAAAAAAACCATCTTTTTCATAGAGCCTCCTATACCGGTAGATGTAGCAATTTTCGTGCCGGTGATTAAAAGAGATTGTCCAACAATTTCCCCTTATTTTTTAAGGAAGCTTGGGTAGGATAATGGTGAAGGGTTGATTTTTGTGCGTCAATTTTTTGGCGCACGTCAAAAAATTGGCGATCAATTTGATAAAGAATTTTGTATGCGTAAGTGTCGGACACTTACGATAAACTTTTGCGGTAGGGCGGATTTCCACTCACAGATTTTTCCGGTGATGGGATGGAAAAATTTCAAGTAACTGAGGTGAAGAAAATGTCGGTTCAGTTTCGGTAATTCCGAATTTTGGTGTTTGGCGCGGAGATAAATTTTGTCGCCCACAACAGGATGACCGATGGAGGCCAAGTGGACGCGGATTTGGTGGCGCACTCCCGTTGTGATGGTGACTTCCAGCAAACTGCATTTGCCCAGATGCTTTAATGTTTTGAAATTTGTTTGCGCCGTTTGTCCTTCTTTGCCCCCCACCTCCATTTTCTTTTTCTTTTTGTGATGATGGGCGATGGGATTTGTAATTTCTCCATCAGCGGCCGTTCTTCCCACAACAAGCGCCGTGTATTTTTTCACAACTTGCGGTGTTTTCCAAATTTCGCGCAATTTTTTCCACACCTCTTCAGTTAAAGCGGCCACCATGAGCCCCGATGTTTCATTATCCAAACGATGCACCAAACGCGCGGTCGGAAATTTTTTTTGAAGTTCTGTTTCAAGCGAATTGTCGCCGCAGGAAGGTGTCCCCGCCGGTTTTTCAACAATAATCAGGGATTCATCTTGATAAAGAATCATCTTTTGCATTCGAATTGAAGGTTGGTGTGGGTGATGTGGTAGCGTTCGCATAAGAGTTGGTTGATTTGTTTATGCAATTGCTCTGATTCGCTGATGCGAATATTTTCTATTTCGATGTGCGCGGTGAAAGCGTACAGCTCGGACGTCAACTCCCAGATATGGATGTGATGAACTCCGTGAATCCCCGGAATTTCCTTTCGAAGCGCGGCGGCAATTTCTTTGGGGGAGAGATGTTTCGGTTTGGATTCAAGCAGAATGTGAACCGATTCCCGGATCAACTGAAAAGACCAAAGTAAAATCATCACCGCGATGAGCAAGCTGGCAAACGGATCCAGCCATGTCTTCCCCGTGTAATAAATCAGAACGCCGGCGATAATAATTCCGACTGAAGAAAGTGTGTCGGAGAGCATGTGGAAAAATGCGCTTCGGACGTTGAGATCTTTTGCCCGGACACTTTTCAAAATAACCATCGTTCCCAAATTCACGAGCAATCCGAAGACGGCAATCCACAACATTGCGGAAGTGGCGATGGGTACCGGATTTAAAAAACGGTGGATGGCATCGTACCCGATCCAGAGAACAATCAAAAAAAGAGTGATACCGTTGAATAGTGCGGCGAGGATTTCCGCGCGGTGAAATCCGTAACTGCGGGCTTCGTCAACTTCCCTTGACGCAAGCACAATGGCGGCAAAACTGACGCCGAGTGAAAAAAGATGGGAAAACATGTGCGCCGCATCCGAAAGAAGTGCGAGAGAATTTGTCCAAAGTCCGCCGAAAAATTCGACGAGCATGGCCAACCCCGTAACCAACATGCACCAGAAGAGGGCGTTTTTTTCTTTGGTACGATAAGGAGAATCGGCAAAGGATGTCGGCAGACATTTAAAAGTGGGGCGTTGCTTTTTCATTATTTACGGTGTGTTGCGGTAGATCATGCGCGGAAACGGGATCGACTCGCGCACATGATCGAGTTTGCAAATCCATGAAACAAGACGTTCGAGTCCGAAACCAAAACCGGAGTGGGGGACGCTCCCGTATTTTCTCAAATCAAGATACCATTCGAAAGAGGCTCTCGGAAGGTTGTGTTCTTGCAATCGCTCCAACAAAACGTCAATCGATTCTTCGCGTTGGCTCCCGCCGATGATTTCTCCGTAGCCTTCCGGAGCAAGTAAATCGGCGCACAGCGCCAGCTCCGGATTTTGAGGATCCCGCTTCATATAGAACGCTTTCACTTTGGCCGGATATTTTTCGATAAAAACCGGTTTGTCGTAAGATTGTGAAAGTTTTGTTTCATCATCACCACCCAAATCTTCTTCGTCTTTGATGTCCGAACCGAGTGCGTGAAGTTTTTGAATCGCCTGCGAATGCGTGAGGCGATAAAAAGGGGCAACAATTTTTTCCAGCGGCGCTGTATCTCTTTCCAAAATTTTCAATTCATTCCGGTTTTTCTCCAAAACTTTTTTGACGATGAAACTGACCAACCCTTCCTGAATTTTCAAATTTTCATCGTGTTCCACAAAGGCGGCTTCAGCGTCCATCATCCAGAATTCGGTCAGGTGTCGGCGCGTTTTGCTTTTTTCCGCGCGGAACACCGGACCAAAATCATAACAGCGGCCGTGGGCGAAAATGGCGGCTTCGCTGTAGAGTTGGCCCGATTGCGAAAGATAAGCTTTCCCCAAATCAAAGTAGGGGACCTCGAAAAGTGTTGTGGTTCCTTCGCATGCGGCCGGTGTCAGAATGGGTGCATCCATGCGCAAAAAGTGGTGCTGATCCATCCACTCAAAGGTTGCGTAAGAAATAGTGTGGCGGATTCTCTGGATGGCCCATTGGCGCGGTGAACGAAGCCATAAATGCCGGTTGTCGAGCAAAAAATCGGGGCCGTGTTCTTTTTTTCCGATGGGATAATCTTCGGCTATCTGCACCAGTTCCAAATCTTCAACTTGCAGTTCGTATTCTTCTTTTTTGGGATGCTTCGAAACTTTTCCCGTCACAATGGCCGATGTTTCCAGTGTGATCTTCGCAATTTTTCCCCAAACATTCGGTGCAACAGCAGGCTGGCTGACGATGGCCTGACAAAACCCGCTTCCGTCGCGCAGTTGCAAAAAAGCAATTTTCCCGGAGGAGCGGAAATTATAGATCCATCCCTTAACGGTAACGGTCTTATCTAGGTGAAGAGGAAGATTTTTAATAAATGTATTCATTTTTGACCGTTCAAAATTAGCCGCGGAGCGGCGTTGAGGGGGAGGCTCCAATGGCTTTGCCATTGGAGGGGGCTTTGCCTGCCCCTACAAATCGATAATGCTGTCGCCATATTCTTTGATTCCAAAATAGAGATTGGCACGGGCGAGCCCCTCGGGGTTTCCAATGTCAAAAAGTTTTCCTTCCAATTCCAGCGCATCGAGTTGGTCTGTCTTGGCCAGAGTGTGCATGGCATCGGCCAATTGAATTTCGCCGTTGCGCCCCTTGGAGGTGTTTTGAAGATGTTTAAAAATATTTGACGTAAAAAGATAGCGTCCGAAGATGGCGAGATTGGATGGTGCTTCATCAGGATGCGGTTTTTCCACGACGCCCTGTACACGGCGGCATTTTCCCTGAGCACTTGTGACATCATAGATACCATAGGCGGAGGCTTCTGCTTTGGCGACTTTTTTTGCGGCGCTTACGGATTTTTTTGTCTTCTGAAAAATTTCGATGAGTTGTGTGCTCGCGGTTTTGGTGTGATCGACAATATCATCGGGAAGTAAAACCAGAAAAGATTCTCCCGCGACGATTTTTTCTGAAAGCCCCACGGCATGCCCCAATCCCAGAGGTTCTTTTTGCTCCACAAAATGAAATTGAAGGCTGGGGAAAACATCCGGTAGGTGTTCAAGATAACTTTTCTTTTCGGAAGAGGTAATGAGGATCGCTTCTTTAAGTCCCGCTTGAGTGAGCTCTTCCAAAATAAAATAAATGGAGGGCTTTGTGCCGATGGGTAAAAACTCTTTGGGCAATATTTTTGTCGCAGGCCAGAGGCGTTTACCCAAACCCGCCACTGGTATCACCGCTTTTTGGACTGAATGCGTCATGGGGGAAAGCTTCTAACGGATCTTTCCTCAAAATGCCATCAAAAATTATGCTAGCTTAATACGGCTTGTCGCCTAAGGCGTAGCGGATGCTTAAGGAAATGGGATCATTATAAGAAGGATACGGAGCGGCATTTTGCACCGTTTTTTGGGCCGCTTCATCGAGAAGGGGAGAACCTGAAGTTTGCTTCAATTTGACATACTCCACCAAACCATCCTTCCCAATTTTGAATTCTACCACGGGGGCACCTTCAATATTTTGTCGCTTCGCTACCAACGGATAAAATTTCGCTCGTTCAATTTTGTTTTGAATGGTGCTGAGGATGACGGAGTTGCCGTTGCCGCCGCCACCGCCT
>JACRBV010000096.1 GCA_016213065.1 Deltaproteobacteria bacterium | reverse complement strand
TGACCAGAAATTCAATCTTGTCGTGGCGAGGGATATTTTGCGCGCTTATGGAATGGAACCCGAAATTGTTTTGCTCATGCCTCTTCTTGTGGGGACCGATGGTCAGAAAAAAATGAGCAAAAGTTATGGCAACTACATCGGTATCAGTGAACCGCCCAAAGAGATTTTCGGGAAAATCATGTCAATCACCGATGAACTGATGGAACACTATTATGAATTGCTGACGGAAGAAAATCTGGACGAAATAAAAAAACTGCATCCCAAAGAGGCCAAGATTCGTTTGGCAAAAATTCTGGTGACTCGTTTTTATTCTAAGCAAGAAGCGATTGAAGCCGCTTTAGAATTTGAAAAAGTTTTTGCCCAGAAATCAAAACCGACCGATATTGAAGAAAAAACAATCAAAAAAAGTGGATCTGAAATGAGTGTCGTGGAGATATTGCTAACCAGCGGTTTGGTGGCCAGCAAGGGAGAAGCCAGAAGGTTGATCGAGCAAGGCGGTGTGCGCGTGGACGATCAACGCGTTGAAGAGATTGACGTAACTTTGAAAACAAACGGATCCTATTTGATCCAACTCGGGAAAAGACGATTTTTAAAAGTGCGATTTAAATGATTCTTCGGAGTCATCCTGAACCCTTCGCCATTATTGTCATTCTGAGCGGAGCGAAGAATCTGCTCGGCTCAGGGTAAACTCCGTGAAGGATCTCCCTTGGGAACAAATGTAGATTGCCACGGCCCCTGCGGGGCCTCGCAATGACAGTGAGAAAAAAATGCCAAAGAAATCTTGGAACATTGCTGTTGTGGGGGCTACCGGTGCTGTGGGGCTGGAGCTTGTTAAAATTCTGGAAGAAAGAAATTTTCCGGTTGGCAATTTAAAACTGTTTGCTTCCGATCGTTCACTGGGAAAAACCGTTTCTTTTCGCGATCACGAATTTCCTGTTCACACGTTGGATGCGGATTCTTTCAGCTACGTTAACATCGCTTTTTTCAGCGCGGGTTCGGAGATCAGCAAAGAATATGTTCCTGTCGCCGTGAAAAGCGGTGCCGTGGTGATTGATAACACGGCCCAATTCCGTATGGATAAAGAGGTTCCGCTCGTGGTTCCCGAAGTCAACCCTTCGTTGATCGCCGAATATAAAAACAAAGGAATCATCGCCAATCCAAATTGCTCAACAATTCAACTCGTGGTGGTGCTCAAAGCCCTCATGAAAAAAGCAAAAATCAAACGGGTTGTGGTGTCGACTTACCAATCTGTTTCGGGTGCCGGCCTTTCGGCGATGGAAGAACTCTCCCAGCAAACGGTAGCGCTTTTTTCAAATAAGGAAATAAAAGTGGAGGCGCTTCCGCATCGCATTGCGTTTAATTGTCTTCCGCAGATCGATGTTTTTGCGGAGGAGAATTACACCAAAGAAGAGTGGAAGATGATCAACGAAACATCCAAAATTTTGGAAACGAAAATTCCCATGACGGCAACCACCGTGCGTGTGCCGGTTTTTTACGGACATAGTGAGTCAGTCAATGTGGAATTTGAATCGCCCTTCTCCCGCGAAGAGGCGATAAATCTGCTTCAGCACGCGGA
Organism: Deltaproteobacteria bacterium; assembly: GCA_016213065.1. NCBI lineage: Bacteria > Pseudomonadati > Myxococcota > Myxococcia > Deltaproteobacteria bacterium. Next base: position 2,733 of record JACRBV010000096.1, on the reverse strand, counting down.
TGGTGTGGAGGTGATGGATGAACCGCAAAAAAATAATTATCCGATGGCCATTCACGCGGCTGGCGAAGATGCAATTTATGTGGGGCGTATTCGTAAAGATCTTTCCGTCCCTCACGGTTTGAATCTCTGGATTGTAGCCGACAACATTCGCAAAGGTGCCGCGTTGAATGCAATTCAGATTGCCGAACTTTTAATTCCATTGCTGTCATCCTGAGCGAAGCGAAGGATCTACCCGATGCGCCAAATCAAATTAACACTCGAATATGACGGCACGAATTATGCCGGCTGGCAGAGCCAAATCAACGCCACGGCTATTCAGGATGTCGTCCTTTCAGCCGTTGAAAAAATGACGGAGGAAAAAACGGTGTTGCGCGGCGCTTCGCGTACCGATTCGGGCGTACATGCTTTGGCGCAGGTGGCTTGTTTTCAAACCGACCGCGATATTTCCTGCGACGGTTTTTTGAAAGGCCTGAATAGTCTGCTTCCCGAAGATATCCGCGTTACAAGTTGCGAAGAAGTGTCGCCGGATTTTCATCCGGTTCGAAATGCAAAATCAAAATTGTATCAATATATTTTAGATTTAGGAGAGGTGGCTTCGCCCCTGTGGCGACAAAGGGCGTGGTGGGTGGGGCCCAAACTGGACATTGCCGCCATGGAAGAGGGGAGCAAGTACTTGATCGACGAACACGATTTCAAAAGTTTTCAGGGGGCGCTCAGTCATGTCAGAACAACGGTGCGGATATTATCGTCCGTCGAAATTACCACTAGGGACCTGTTACCATATGGTAATTGTCGTTTTCTTTGTCTTGTTTTCACCGGAAATGGTTTTCTTAAATATATGATTCGCAATATTGTGGGGACATTGGTTGAAATTGGTTTGGGAAAGCGTTTGCCAGAAGAGATGAAGTCAATTTTATTGGCGAGGGATCGAAAAGACGCAGGCATTACAGCTCCGCCGCAAGGTCTTTATCTTGTTAATGTTGAGTACTAATTTTTTTGTCATTCCTGCGAAGCTTGTCCCTGCAGGCAGTAGGCAGGGAGCAGGAATCCAGAAGCATTGAAATAAAACTGGATCCCCGCCTGCGCGGGGATGACATTGTTGGGGGTACCATTAATGAGTGTCGCTTCCGCTTCCATCTCCTGAAGTATTGGGTGGTACTCTTGCGGGATCCGAAGCGCCAGCTGTATAGTGACCCTCCACATCCGTTTCCTGTCCGGTAACCTGATCTTCTTTGGCGTGGAATACAAAGTCGTTGTCACCTTCGCCCGCGTCAATGACTGTGCCGCTATCTGGTTTGTTATCACTATTCAGCTTGGCGTGAATCAAAGGCACCACATTGGTGAAAGGAGTGAAGGCTTCCGGAGCTGTTCCTGCGCTATCATCTTCACCGGCTGTTGCCGTGCGGTTTTTCTTTCCAATGGTGAGCCATGAGAGATTCGCTTTTTTATTTGTCTCTGCACTAGCCGAGAATTTTTCATAATCTTTGATTCGGATCACAACGGTAGTGGGCGGGCTTCCCGCGGCACCTCGTTTGACCAGCACAACCAACAGATCGGCCGAGTTTTTTGGATCCTGCATCACATAGGCTTTGTCATAATCAGTGGGATCAATAAAAACTTTGCGTTCATCCGTCCCTGCAACTGTTTTCTCGATAACAATTTCATTGGCGTTTCCGATAGTAGCACGGATGCCATATCCGTATTCATTGGGATCTGTTTTGTCGTGATCGGGGATAAAGTCGTCTTTTTTATCCTGTAATTCTCTGCGCGAAATACGGTTTTGAGTTCCGGTCAGATTATCCAAGGTGATGTTTTCCTGAACCAGATCATTGGTGGGAGCCAGAATCATGTCATCACCGGCCAACCCGCTGATTTTGAGGAGATTGTTTTTGAAATCAACGGAATGAAAATCAATGATATTGTCTTTCCCGTTTCCATCAAATTTCAACGTGAAAGGAGAATTGAGAGAAGCGCTGGGACCGGTGCGAGAAGAAAAAGCCCTTTTGACAGTGATTGTAAATGTTTTAGGGGCGCCGGTACGTTCATCCTTCCCTACCATCGTGATTTTCAGCGATCCATCCGTTGTTTCTTCAGCAAAAGCCATGTCGTAGCCATCCGGCATTTTGAGAGACAAAACATTGGGTCGGGAATCGTTGATGTCATACGTTTCTGTGAGTTCCACTTCGCCGGATTTCACTTCTTTTGATTCCCATCCATAAGTATCACTCCCCAACCAAGATGATTCGAGAGGCGTTGTATTATGACCATCAATACGATTTAAGATATTGGTCTGATATTCGGCATTGGCTCCGATGGTCTCATCGGTTTTGAAACCCGTGTTAAAACCGCCGCCGCCGTCAATCGTATCTTTTCCAATTCCGCCATCGATGGTGTCATTGCCATCATCAGCAATTTTTAAACCGAGTGAATCCATCAATTCTTTCCAACCGCCACCGTAAATTTGATCCTTTCCAGCCTGACCGGAAAGTGTGTCATCGCCTGCAAGACCCGCGATGATATCGTCCCCCTCCGAAGCGATGATATTATCTTTGAAATTGGAACCGATGACGGAAAAACCGGCCGTTGTGCCGTAAGGAACACCCTTTGATCCGTCGCTGATCCGATAAACTCTGCTGAGATCAATTTTGACACCCTGTTTTACATTGTGCGCGTCAACGGCAAGAGGAACACTAACGTTTGTAACATGATCTTTTCCAAGCCACGCCTTCTTCG
>JACRBV010000095.1 GCA_016213065.1 Deltaproteobacteria bacterium | reverse complement strand
TTTCACACAGAGCCAAAGATATGTGAGACCGCCAAGTCGTTTGTAAAACAGATTCAGGATTCCAAAATTGCGAACGAAATTTTGGAAATTTGGCTTTTTGGTTCCTATGCAAGGGGAAATTATAAACCCGATTCTGATATCGATATTTTGATTGTTTCAAAAAAGCGAAATTTAGATACCACCAATGGTATTGATGAAATCAGTGAGAAGGCAATGGAATCCGTTGATTATGAGGAGCTACTTGCCATTATGGAAATTCCACAGGAAGAATGGCTGACCATGAAAAAAGATCACTATCCCCTTGCTCAATCCATTGAACAGGAAGGCATTTTGTTATGGAAAAATCAATAAAGGCGGCCACGGATTACGAAACACGAGCCAGAGAAGCCATTAAAGAAGCTAAAATGCTTTTGTCGCAGAGTTTTTTGGATTCGACTGTTTCCAAATCTTATTATGCCTGTTTTTATGCGGTTCATGCGCGACTCGCCGCGCTTGGTATTTTGGCTGGAACGCACAAACAGACGGGAATTCAATTGCGGCGGCATTTTATCAAAACAAAACTGATGGAGACAAAATATTCAGACATATTTCGAGAGCTCGCCAAATGGAGACTCATAGCCGATTACACCGCCCTCCCGCCCATTGATGAAAAAAAAGCGCAAGAGTTGGTCGCAATGGCCGAAGATTTTGTCACAACACTTTTGCAAATCAAGGTTGATTAGGAAAAATTTTCTTTTTTCCATCCATGACAGAGGGCATTGAGCCACGAAAGTTTGCCGCGGTTTGCTTTGGAATGAGGTATATGAAGCTGGGATAAAAGATTTTTGAAAAAAGGTTCCACGATTTCTTTTCTTTCTTCCACCGTAGTTGCCGCCATCAATTTTACAAACAAGTCGCCAACCTGTTTTCCATCTCCGAGATTATTTGAAAAAATGATCGTCCGAAAAACAGCCAGACGTGTATTCAAATCTCCCTTGTCAAAAACTTTTTGGATAAGGTGGGTGGCCTCTCGCGGGCGAAAAAGAGCCACTTTTTGAAGACCATACAAATACGGCAAAATTTTTCCATTCAATGTGTTTAGCATAAACCTAAAAAAAGCGATCAGCGATCAGCTTTCAGCATAAACCATCTAATGCGGGCAAAATGGCCTGCGTATCACCGCACGCCACCTGCACCAGACGATACCAAGGCTCTGAGAATTGACGCGTCGGAGAATTTTCCAATTTTTCATTTAACATTTTCTGCACCAAGACGGGATATCTTTGACTTAACCGAACAAGCGCGGGTAAATCATTATCAAAAAAATAGCGAATGGCACCATCGGGTGATTGAGGTAGCAACTCCACTTTGGAAATAATTTCTTTGGCTATTTCTAATGCTTGGCGCTTAGCCAACAATTGCTGTACCCAGCGAATAGGCCCCAAAATTTGAGGGGCTCTCTCTGCATGAGCTGTCTTTACAGATTCTATTTCGGAAGGAATATAAATATCAATTCCCGGGTCTGTCACCTCGTCATTGCGAGGCCGTACGGCCGAAGCAATCTCTCCGCTAATTGGAAATTGTTTCGCTACTACTCGCAATGACAAACGAAACCAACTCATTTTGATTTTTCCCCATGTGTCACAGTGACAGTCGTTGTAATTCCACCGCGTATGTTAAAAACGGCGCGCACTTCCATCCAACGCGGTTCCACCGCGGAAACAAGATCGTTCAAAATCTGGTTCGTCACTTTTTCATGGAAAGCGCCTTCGTTCCGGTAAGACCAAAGATAGATCTTGTAGGATTTCAGCTCAAAACATTTTTTGCCAGGGATATAACTTGTGTGGATCGTGGCAAAATCAGGTTGGCCGGTCTTGGGGCAAAGGCAGGTAAATTCCGCACATTCACAATGAACGACATAATCGCGCTCTGGGTTGGGATTTGGAAAGGTTTCAAGCATTTGCCAGCCCATAGCAAATCACCCAAAACCACGCAATGGATTTTAAAACTTCTATACACCAAAATTTACCCACCTTGACTTCCAAAAATTCGACTGATAGACACCCACGCCATGCAGGGAAAAAACATTATCGTTCTTGATTTGGAAACCAAACGCTCTTTTGAAGATGTGGGCGGCCGCGATAATTTGGGCGCTTTGGGGGTGTCTGTCGTGGGCGTCTACTCCTACCGGACCAACGATTACCAAGCTTATTGGGAAAATGATTTTCCAAAACTTTTGAGTATCCTTGCCGAAAAACCACTCATTGTGGGTTTTAACCAACGCCGGTTTGACCTTCCTGTGTTGCAACCTTATTTCGCCAACTTCGATCTCAAACAATTGCAGGCACTTGATATTCTGGAAGAGTTGACAAAAACATTGGGTCATCGTGTAAGTCTTGATAGCGTTGCAAAAGCAACCCTCGGCACACAAAAAAGTGGACACGGTTTGGATGCCATCCGCTATTGGAATTCCAAGGAACTTGAAAAATTAAAAAATTATTGTCTCGATGATGTGCGTATCACCAAAGAAGTTTATGAATACGGCGCCAAACACGGGGAACTTTTGTTTCTTAATAAATTTGGTTCCGATAAATTGAAAGCCAAAGTTTGCTGGAAACTGGAAACTGCCGGAGATAAGGCACAAAAACAATTTAGTCTGTTTTAGGTCTATGGTCCCTTGTCCATAGTCCATGGTCCTTTTATGAAAATCACACTTGCACACAGTCCCGACGCCGATGATGCCTTTATGTTTTATGGGTTAGCCACAGGCAAAATCGACACGGGCGATGTAAAAATTGAGCACAAACTTCAGGACATTCAAACACTCAATGAATGGGCTCTGGAAGGGCGCCATGAAATTACCGCTCTCTCTTTTCACGCCTATCCCTCCGTGCAGAAAAAATATGCCATGTGCGTCGCGGGAGCCAGCTTCGGTGAAAAAGATTACGGACCCCTTCTAGTCCGATTACCATATGGTGCCAGGCACCATATGGTAATCGGCGTACCGGGCACAAAAACAACCGCCTTTCTGCTTTTAAAACTTTGGAAACCCGATGTGGAGTTCAAAGTAATTCCCTTCGACAAAATTTTAAACGCCGTTGTCAGTAAAGAAGTCGACGCGGGACTCATCATTCATGAGGGTCAACTTTTTTATGAATCATTGGGGTTGGAGTCGGTTCTCAATTTTGGGAAGTGGTGGTACGCGCAACACAAACTTCCGCTTCCCCTTGGCGGCAACGGCATTCGCAGAGATCTTCCGAAAGACTTGCAACACAAGCTGGCGGGGTGGTTAAGGGCCTCCATCGAATACGGTCTCTCTCATCGAAAAGAGGCTGTGCAACACGCCCTGCAATATTCAAGAGACCTTTCCGTTGAAAAAGCCGACCAATTTGTCGGGATGTATGTGAACGAAAGAACGGTCGATATGGGCGATGATGGAAAAAAATCGGTACAACTTTTGTTGGACTTAGGATACAGAGACAAAATCATTTCTCAACCGACACAAATGGACTGGATTGTATGACAACCGATTTTATCATTATTGGTGGTGGACCGGCAGGATGCTCTGCCGCTTTGTTTGCGGCCAAAGCAAAACGGAAAGCCGTTCTCATTCATAAAGGAACAACTTCCTTACTTCCCACGCTTCGTTGGCTTTTACCGGGCTTTCCAGAAGGGATAGGCGCGGCGGAATGGATGCAAAATTTAAAAACTCAGATCAACGCCATCCCTTTTGAGACTCTTCCTGAGGAAGTAACGCAAGCGGCATTGGGTTCCAGCGTGAAACAAATCATCACGAGCTCCGGCAAAACATTGGAGGCGCCCGTCATTATTTTGGCCACCGGTTGTTATAATCGCATCGGTTTTATTGAAGGCGAGGCACGGTTTGCGGGCCACGGTGTTTTTTACAATGCTTATCAGGATGCCAATCTTTTTGAGGAAGAGACGGTTGTGGTGGAAGGAAAAACAGAGCAGGCGGCGCGTGAAGTCTTGCACCTTGCCCGCTTTGCAAACAAAATTCATTTTGTTGTCCCCGCCATGAAACTTGAAATTGATGAAAGACTTGCAAACCATCTTCGCAACAATGAAAAAATTGAAGTTAGTTTAAGCGCCAGCATCAAAAAAATCGACGGAAACACACAACTCGAATCGGCAACCATTTTAATTGCGGGAGAAGAAAAACAGATTTCCACTCGCGGTGTTTTTCTCTACGCCCGCCAAAGCAAGCCGCAGTACGAATTTTTGAAAGGCACAATAGAAATTTCGGACGATGGTGCGGTACTGGTGGACGACCAACTCATGACCTCCATTCCCGGAGTTTTTGCCTGCGGCGACATGTTGGCGGGTGTCCCACAACTTCAATTTGTTTCTGCCGCGCAAGGGCTTGTGGCCGCAATGAATGCGGATCGCTATCTTTCCAACACAAATTTATAAAACCGTGACTGTTCGAGCCCTTATTTTTGATTTCGATGGTGTTCTGGTCAACACAGAACCGTTTCATATGAAAGCTTGGCAGGAAGTCGCAGTCGAACTCGGTTTTTCTTTCACTCGAGAGGAATACAACGCGCGCTATATCGGTCTCAACGACCGCGATTTTATCACGCGTCTTTGCGAGGACAAACAATATCCTCTTCCTCCAAAACTCTCCAAAGAATTGATCCACAAAAAAGCGACCAAGACGCGCGAAATTTTTTCTCACACCATTCCCATGATTGAAGGGTCTGAAGAATTTTTGAAAAACTCGGCCAAAAAATATCCTCTGGCTTTGGTAACCGGAGGACTCCCAGACGAAGTTTATTTTATTTTAGACAAAAAAAATTGGCGCAAACTTTTTTCCGTTATCGTCACCGCCGAAGATGTTGTCAAAGGAAAACCCGATCCCGAAGGGTTTCTAAAAGCCTTTGGTGCCCTTCAAAATGCGTGTACATGGAACCCACCCCTTAAAAAAGACGAGTGCCTGATCTTCGAAGACTCCGTTCACGGCTCCGAAGCGGCCAAGCGCGCCGGCATCCCGTGTCAGATTATCAAGAATACTTTCGCCGGCATTACCGGATCACTTTAATCAAATCGAGGACGGCTTCGTATTTTCCGAAGGGTGGGAAGATATAGACACCTTTGACCAAAGAATTTGATTTGGCTTCTCTGAGGGATTCCTGCGCCACACTTAATCCTACATCCCGCTGAGCCTCTTTTGTTGCGGCCTTGCGGAGGCGCTCCATCACGGATTCCGGGACCTGCATGCCCGGAACTTCGTTATGCAAAAACTCGGCATTTTTGAGACTAGCCAGAGGCAAGACTCCGACAAAAAACGGAGTTTTCAAAAAGCCACGGCATTTCGTTAAAAATGTGTCGAGTAATTTTGGTTCGTAAACCGGTTGTGAAAAAATAAATTCGGCGCCCGCCTCGATTTTTTTACGAAGTCTCTCCACCTCCAAATCCATATCAACGGCTCCGGGATTGCAACCACAACCAATCACCAGAGAGGTGGCCTCTCCGATCGGACGGTTGGCAAAATCGAGACCGCAATTCAGGTTCTTGATAAAATGAATTAATCCGATCGCATCGACATCAAAAACCGCCGTGGCATCGGGATATTCTCCCATCTTCGGCGGGTCTCCGGTAATCACCAAAACATTTTTGAGACCAATCGCATTCGCCCCAATCAAATCCATTTGCAAACCCAGCAAATTCCGGTCGCGACAGCAAAAATGAATGACCGTCTCCATGCCCAACTGTTGTTTGATTAAAACCGACATCGCCAGCGGACTCATGCGGGCCATGGCTCTGGGACCATCGGCAATATTGATGACATCCACTCCATGCTCTTTCAAAAATCGCGCGCCCTCAATTGCCTTTGTTGCATCCAGTCCTTTTGGAGGATCAATCTCAACACTGATCGCGAATTTTTTTCCCAAGATCGCGCCAAATTCGCTCTTTTTTTCAAGCGGCACTTCGGCAAGTTTCGGCGCCTCTGATTTGTGTGTTTGTGTGACAATCGCTTCAATGCGTCGAACCGGATGGATCGTCTGCAAATAGCGTTTCATTTCTTTAATCATGGGGGGCGTAGTACCACAGCAACCGCCAATCAAGAGAGCACCGGCCTGCGCGAGGCGACGAGCAAATTCCGCCATGTATTCGGGAGTTGCAAGATAAAGAAGGCGGTTTTGTTTCACCTGCGGCAACCCGGCATTTGGAAAAGCCGACAACGGTTTAGTCGCCACCGGATGCATCAATTTAATGGCTTCCAAAACACCAACGGGTCCATTGCAACAATTCACACCGACCACATCGGCACCCCAACTGCACATTTGTTCACACGCTTCGGCGGGTTGAATTCCCTTGAAACCCTCTTCGCCCTGATATTTGAGAGTTACCTGTGTAATCACCGGAATATCTTTGGCAACTGACCTCGCCGCCTCGTAAGCCAGTTTGAGTTCGTGGAGATTCATAAATGTTTCCAGCATGAGAACATCAACGCCGCCCTCCACCAATCCTTGAATTTGTTCGATGAAAATGCCACGCACCTCGTCGTCGCTCAACACATTGGCCGACTTGATAGGTCCCACCGCACCCGCAACATAGGCTTGTCCCCGGGCCACGTCGCGCGCAATTTTGGTGCCGGCCCGGTTGACCTCTTTGACTCTCTCTTCAAAACCATAGGCGGTCAGCGCGGGACGATTGGCAGTAAATGTGTTCGTTTCCAAAAGACCGGCACCGGCTTTGAGATAATCCGCATGAATGTCGCGAATCAGAGAAGGATTGGAGCAATTGAGTTCATCGTAATTGCGATTCAAAAAAACGCCGCGCGAATAGATTTCGGTCCCCATCGCCCCGTCACCCAAAATACCTTCCTGTAGCGCTTCCAAAAAAAGTTTCATGTGAATGCTCACTCCTATACTCCCCTCCTGCCAAAAAACGTCTCTTTCCCTTCCGCCGCGGCAATCAAATAAGGATTTGTTTTTTTCTGATGGCCGATCGTATCGGTGGGGGTTGAACCATAATGATGCCCCGGATAAATAATCGTCTCATCGGGAAGCTGACTCAACTTTCTTAAAGTTTCAAACATTTCTTCAGGATCGGAATCAGGCAGATCAACTCTTCCGCAGGCATCCACAAACAAAACATCTCCGGTGATGAGATGATTCCCGACATAAAAACAGATTTCACCGGGCGTGTGCCCGGGTGTGTGAAGACATTTCACGGAAAGATTTCCAACCGGAATCACGTCGCTATCAACAACAGCGTGAACGGGAATCCCCATTTCTTCAACAGTCCCTGTCGCCAATGCGGAAACAAAAACCGGGACTTTAAGTTCGGTATAAGCGTTGGCAAGCTCCTGAATATGATCGAAATGGGTATGTGTAATCAAAATTTTCTCAATGGTTACATCCAGTTGATTCGCCGTGGCTAAAACCTTTTCAACCTCCCAACCCGGATCAACATAGGCGGCTTTTTTGGTGGCCGCATCAATAATAAGGTAGGAAAAATTGGCCATCATCCCCACCGGGATTTGCTGAATCAATACCGATTGCATTTGATTCGGTGTTTATGCTAGGGAATCAGCACTTGTAAAGGAGTTAATATGAAACAAAAAATTATGAAAAAGAGTTTGTATTTTTTTCTGCTTTTGGTCCTTGGTCTATGGTCCATGGTCTATAGTTCGGTTTTGGCAACCAAAAGCACGTATGTTTACACAGACCGTCGCTATCAATCCGTTAAGAGGGTTGAGGTTGATGCGGATGACCTCAAAGACCGCCAAATCAACCAACCTTATACTTTTTCAGAACTCCAGCTTAGAGAAATGCTCAGCGCATTGAAATTCGACAAAAAAGCCCTTTTCAACAAAAACGAGGAAACAGACGAAGTTATTTTCAATCAGCCCGCTCTCGATCTTTTGGTCCCCAATCTGGCAAAAGCTTTCCAAGAAGCACAACCCAACGAAGAGGTGATTTTTTCCTTCGTTACTCACAAACCAAAAGTTTTAATGAGAGATGACCGTCTCACCATTGCCAAATCGTGGATTGAAGGAAATCAGCTCCACATCCATTTTAAAAAATTGATGGCCAAAATTTCAAACGATTATGACAAAATGAGCGATGTGAATATCGCCATCAGCAAAGCTCAGGGGGTGCGTGTTTCCATCCTGATTCAACCGGGCCAGCAATTTGGCAAATCAACCGATGAAGTCCTGCTGGCAATTCCGCCTGCGGAAAGCGGGACTATAGACCATGGACCATTGACCGTGGACCAGAAAAAATTGGAAAAACCGGCAACAGAGAAGGCGAAACCCGTTTCTGTAACAACAGCAACGCCTCCTTTACCAACAAATACAAATGCAACAGAAGGGCGCTTGCAACAGTTGGATTCCCTAAAAAAGAAGGGGCTGATTAATAAAGACGAATATCAGAAAAAGCGCGAAGAAATTCTGAACTCTTTATAAATGTGACGAAACAGTTGTGTGAAAATACTAAAATTTTCAAATTGTCATTCTGAGCCCTTCGCTTTGTCATTCTGAGCGAAGCGAAGAATCTGTTCGGGCTCAGGATAAACTCCGCGAAGAATCCAATATTATCAAGTAGATCCTTCACTGCGTTCAGGATGACAACCATGAAAAACGCATTTTCCACCACTCCCATAAAGACTAAATTTTTTCAAGAACTCTGCATTGGAAGGATATTTTGGGAGAGTCTCTATGAGTTTTTTCAAAGCGTCGGCTGGATTCAGGCTTGTCAGGTAAGACCTTACTTTGTGGATCGTGCTGAACTCTTCTTCGGAAAAAAGTTTTTCTTCTTTTCGGGTGCCGGATCCGGAGATGTCAATCGCCGGAAAGAGTCTCGCTTCGGCCAGTTTTCGCGAAAGCACAAGCTCCATATTCCCTGTCCCTTTGAACTCTTGATAGATATAATCGTCCATCCGGCTTTCCGTGTCGATGAGGGCGGTTGCGATGATTGTTAGAGATCCGCCCTCTTCCAGTTTGCGCGCGGATCCAAAAAACCGACGCGGAATTTCCAGCGCATTGGCGTCCATACCGCCGCTCAGAGTTTTGCCGCTGTGGGCATCGCGATTGTGAACGCGCGCGAGACGCGTGAGAGAGTCGATCAGAATCAAAACATCCTTCCCTGCATTGACCTCGCCGATCACCTTTTCCAAAAGTGCGTTGGCCGTTTGAATATGATGTTCGGTGTCTTGATCCGCAGAAGAAGCAATGACTTCACCCGGGACGGATCTTCTAAAATCAGTCACTTCTTCGGGTCGTTCCTCAATCAACAAACAGTAGGTCTTGACTTCAGGATGGTTGCCTGCCAGCGCAATGCAAATTTCTTTTAAAAAAGTGGTCTTCCCCGTTTTTGGAGGCGCAACAATAAGACCTCTTTGCCCCTTGCCGATCGGAGAAATGAGATCGAAGACGCGCATGCTAAGAGGCCCGCCCGATGTTTCCATCCGGAGACGCTCATGAGGATCGATCGATATTTTTTGAAGAAATTGCACGGTCACATCCGATCTCCTTAACGGCGGAGTGTGATGACTTCCGGGGCGATGATGATGAAAAGATTTTCTCAAGATAGTTGTGTTAGGCAATGGCTAAGAAAACGAGGGTTGCTCCCGGATTGGACCAAACAGCCTCGAAACTTTTAACATGGGGATAGCTTCGCAACCATTCCGGCAATTTTTCTGCAATCACACCCATGCCGTGAATGATGCGCCCGCTGGCCTCTCCTCGATAATATAACTGATCCACAAATTTGATAACTTCAGCCTGTGCCTCCTCCAAACTCATGCCATGAAGATCAATTTCCGTCATTATTAAGTTTCCCGTCCATTCTTAAAAGATTTTCGAACCGCGTGTCAAGAGATGACATTTTGAAGTTTAGGCATAATTATTGACAGACCGGGTTGATTTGAGATAATAATTCCAGAATCACGATTTGAGGCTATCCGAGGGGTTTCGTCCCCGAGGTAATGCCTCTTTTTTTTACCCTTTTTTGTGCTCCAGTTTCACTCTCAATTCATTCATAAAAACAATATGCGGCATCAACTTTCTGAACAATGACGAATACCTCCCCCGATTGGGAATCATTAATTTTAATAATTTTTTATTTTTAAGAAGGTAATCGACCAAACAACAAAAATCTCCGTCTCCCGTGACAATCATGGCTTTGTCATAGTGCGGATATTCAATCATTGCATGTAGCACAAGTTCTGCATCGACATTGCCTTTGACCTTTCCATCCGGCAAAAAGAGTGTCGGTTTGAAAATGAGAATATAGCCTGCTTTCTGGAGCGAAGTATATAAATCCTGATTTTGTGCGATAAAGCCAATGAAGATAAAGGCTTTTGAAACCTTATACTTCTCTTGTAGGTATCGGCGAAAACGGGTGAAGTCTAACACCCATCCTTGTTCACGAATGGCAAGATTTAGATTTTGGCTGTCAATGAAGGCGTAATTATTTTCGGACTGCCTTAATATTTTCACCAGAGATTTTGTAATGGAATTGTTTGAGATGGACAATAGAAAATAAAATCAGTTCGAAATTTCCACTAACTCTCATTAAAAAGTCCTTGGAAATCCAAGGGCTTTTTAAAGTGCGTCCCCTACCGGATTCGAACCGGTGCTGCCGCCGTGAAAGGGCGGTGTCCTAGGCCTCTAGACGAAGGGGACTGAAATTTTTGTGAAACAAAAATTTCCCTCTATTTTCTATTCTCTATTTTCCAATTTTCGAAAATGGAGAATGGAAAATAGAAAATGGAGGAAAATTTTGCTTTGCAAAATTTTGTGAGGCGCCCGAGGCTCGAACTCGGGACCCTCTCCTTAAAAGGGATATGCTCTACCAACTGAGCTAGCGCCTCTACTTATACAAAGCGACATAAATAATTGCGAATTGATTTTTTCCCCTCCCTTGAGGGGAGGGGATTAAGGGGAGGGTGACCTCATGATCACCCTCTCCCCAACCCTCTCCCCTCAAGGGAGAGGGAGTTACATACGCAAGAACTTATGTCATCATGTATACCCTTCCACTAAGCACCGGCGAAAAAGTGCGGGGATGCTATATAAGGGATATCCTTGTGTCAATAACGGACATCGCTAATTTCCTGTGGTGAAGCTCCATGTTGATGCGCTTTGCAGTGCATTGCCGTTGCTGTCTTTAACCCCAGTAGAAATTGTTGCCGTAAACTTGGTGTTTGCCGTTAAAAGAGCAATTGGCGTGAAAGTAGCGATCTTTTTTGTGGCATCCATTGCTATGGTTCCCGTTACTCCGGCGACAGAAAATGTTGTTGTGGTAATGGTGGTGGAATCCATCACATTACTGAAGGTTGCCGAAATAGCCTGATTTGTTGGCACAGCCGTTGCTCCACTGGCGGGGGTTGTGGAACTAACCGTGGGAGTGCTTGAGCTTCCGGTCATAAAGGTCCAGACATAGTTGCTGGTCAATCCAATTCCATTTGTATTTTTTGCCCCTGTTGTAATGGTTGCTGTATAGAGTGTGCTTGCCGTTAGATTGCTGGATGGAGTGAACGTCGCGATTTTTTTGGTGCTATCCAGAGAAACAGTTCCGGCTACATTTCCGATGGTAAATGTGGAGGTGCTGATTGTTGCGGAATCCATCGTGGCATTAAATGTGGCCGTAATGGCTTGATTGAGTGCGAAACCTCCCGCCCCATTGGTGGGCGATGTAGAATCAATCGAAGGGGCAATCTGATTGGCATCCTGCCAACCACAGCCTGCAATCATAAGAAAGAGAAACAATATTTTTTTCATTTTTTTTCTTTCGAAAGGAAATTGAGCATGGTGTCGATGTAAGGCAGAGTTAGTCTGCAATCCTGAGGAATCGGTTTCGGCATG
>JACRBV010000094.1 GCA_016213065.1 Deltaproteobacteria bacterium | reverse complement strand
CTCCCTCTGATTCTTCCGGTGCCGCCCATTTTTGTTCCGGCTCTTCCCCCCGTGGAGTCAACGCGGGCTGCGGCAAAATTTTCGGTTTCTCTTTTGCTATCTGGCTTGGAGGAGGTGGCGGTGGAAGTAGGGCCGGTTGAGGTTGAACAATCGGCTTGGTTTCTCTCTCTTTAACTGCCGATCTTGGAGCTACAGGCGCCAATGCCGGAGTGGCAACTGTTTTGGGCTGGCCCGGTTTGGAAGGGGGTTTTGTCATATCGAGTTTGGGCGGCGGAGTTCCCTTTTGTTTTGATGCTACTCTTTGCGTACTTCTTCCCGCCGTTTTCGGCTCACAAATCAACCAGTCTTCAACCCCAACGGCCCAATATTTTTTTGCATTTCTGGAACAGCAAAAAGCTGTGCTGTGTCTGGCTGAAATGGAAGAGCCATTCGAGGCGCATAAATTGACAGAGGCCGTAACTTCCCCGCCGCCATATCGCCCCTCCGGACTCACTGAAGGTGTCAAGTTTGCGGGCGTATGTGCCGGAAAATCAACCTCCCACCCGCGCCCATTTTTGACATCCCAAACTGCGTCGTCCCACTCTTGTACACAATTATTATCGTGGTTGAATTCGCCGGCCTTGTTAATTTGTCCGGTAATCCAGTCCTTATCAGGTTCATTGCGATTGAAAGGATTTCTGCCGGGACCGCCGCACTGTTTTCCGGACGGATGCTTGACGCAACAGTTATCATGCTTGATGCTACCCGGAACAACCCAACAGCGGCGCATGCCCCCCACTTCTACGGAACATCCTGCCGTGAACCAAAGAGGGTGCGTCTCTTTTTTTTCGCCTTCTTTGAGATCATCAAAACCACCGCACCCTTTGCCCACAGCGCCAAAACAGAGCTCCGGATCACCCAAGGCATTTCTTGTTATTTCCTGAGGCGGCGGTGTTACCTTTGGTTTTTCGGCCACCGGAGGGGGTGAAGGTTTCCACTCCGGTGGCGGTTTGGTTTTAAAAAGAACATAATTTTCCCAAACGGCGGAGCCTTGCGGCGTTGTCACAACAATTTTTGTTGTTCCGTCTATGTTGGGAGTGATAACCCGAATCTGATCTGCAGAAGAGGCATTGATGCTTCCCTTGGTACCATTGAAAGTCACTTCTTTTGCATTCTGCAGATTGATTCCAAAGATGCTAATCTGGTTATTCTTTTCTATTCCACCAGCGGGATAAATCGAAGTGATCCTTGGTTCCGGTGGTTTTTCAACAATCAACTGAAATAAATTATTGTTTCGGGCTTGCTTTTCCCCTCCACAGTCCATAAAAATTTCCCCGTTTTTGGCTTCCTTTGGAACAAAAAGATTCATGGCAACGCCGGAATGATAAAGAAATGTGGCTTGATGAATGCCGCCGATACTCATTCTGCAACGGTCACTTTCCGTCCCCCCCTTGGCATAGACGTTGATGAAGGTTCCCGCTTTTGCTTGCGCGGGTTCTACTTTTGTTAACACAAGTCCCGTATGCACTTGCAGTGTTTGGGAACTGCTGACCGCGGAGCCCATTCCGTGGTTGGGTTCAAGTATGACAGGGCCAGTCTTGGCAGACGTATTTACAATCGTTTTCAATTCTGTCGGAGAAACAACCGTAGCATAACTTCTTGCGCCACCAATATTGACTGTTGAGATTCTCCCGGGGGTAAAACCACTTCCATAGATGGTGATTGTTTCCCCGCCAAAAACACTTGTCGGTTCAAAGCGGGAGAGGGTGAGTGGTGGTAAAACAGGTGCTGGTGCTTTTGGTGGTTCCGGTGGCTTCACCTTCTTGGATTGACAATAATACCTTCCGGAATCCGGCGAGTAAATCGCATCCATATTCGTACCACATTCTGAATATCTTCCAGCCGCCTCCACTTGACTCACCAAAACAATCCCCAAAAGCGAAAGAAACAAAACAGAAGTCCATTTCATACAATCCTCCAAATTTTACTCCACACAGCCGGGCTGGGAATATTTCGGAATATTCGGATTGCAGGGCTGTCCGGTTGAGGGGGGTGGGGCTGTTTCTTCAGGCATCTCCCTTTGCGGTGGTTTATAAGTCATCTCCTCCTGAGGTGGCGGAGTCGGTGCGGAAGTCTGCTCTACGCGGTATTCTTCTTGTTGAGGCGCTGGTTCATATTGTTGTTGTTCCCATTGCTGTTCCGGTTGTTGCGACGGGGGAGGAGGTGTGTTCCATATAGGTTCCTGTCTCGGTCTCGCGGCCATTGGTACCGGTTCTGATCTCTGTTGTTCCACAATTCTTTGTTGAGGCTGAACGGCTTGTCGATATTGCTCTGGCAAAGCGGAAAGTTGGGGTGGGGGCAGTGTGATTTGTGGTTGCATGGCGACCGGTTGTGAAATTTGATTGCTTGCCTGTTGTTCAAACTCTTTTATTTGCTGTTCCAATTTCTGAGCCTGCAACATCTGTTGTGGGGAAAGTTCGGGCCATTTTTGTGCCACCGGTTGTTGCGAGAGTGTTTTTTGGGGTTTTGAGAGTTTCTGACCGGTTGCTTGTGGTGGTGCAGGAATTTTCTTTGCCGGTACCTTGGCATTCTTCAAAATTTTCTCTAGTTCGGCAAAAGCCTTTTGGGCTTTTTTGAGAGATTGTGCCGGTTTTTTTGCCACTGTTTCTTGCGAACAGATTATTATTTCTCCCTGTTTTTTGGCCTTGCCGGAGCAACAAAAACCGGAATCATAGCAGGCTAGCAATTTTGTGCCACCCGGGGCGCACAAATTAAGAGTGCTTTGTGATTCCAGCCCTCCGTATTTCTTCATTCTTTTTGATTTGACGAACTTTAAATTGGCGCCCTCTGTTTTGTTAAAAATATGATACCACGCCAATTTTTTATTGATGTCTTGGTAAGCCTCCGCCCACACTTTGGTACAATGTCCGTCATTTTTTGTTTCGGAGGAACACATGGCTCCGTTGGGATACAGGAAACAGCAATTGTCGTGTTCAATGCTACCGGGAGAAATCCAGCAATTGGTCTTTCCTTTTTCCACTTTGGAGCAGGCGACCATATTTAAAGGAGAGGGTTTACCTTTCACCGATCCGGGAATGGCACACTGTTTCCCCACGGCACCAAAACAAAATTGTTTTGAAACCGTTTTTCCATAGGATGTTATTGATAAAAGAAAAACCGCCAGCAGAATGCTCGACAGTCCACAGAATCTTTTGTTTGGGAACATGAAACCCCCCCTTCATTATTAGCTTAGAGTTTATCAATTTCAAAAACAGGGTACAAGTGGGAGTCCAAAAAAAGAACAAAGGTACAATAATAATGTCAGACTTTTGACGATGGGTTGAGCAAGGCAAGGTCAGGGTGAGCTTGACTTTTCTTTAAGAGACGACTAGAAGTCCGCGAAACTAAACCAGTAAATTTTATGGCTGAAAAACACCTCATGAGCGAAGTCGACATGGATGCCGTGATCAAGTCCATGGCGAAGCAAATCATCGACGATGGTTTGGGAGAGGTGGCGTTGGCGGGAATTCGCACCCGCGGGGTTCCACTGGCCGACTGGCTTGCCAAACATATTACCGCCTTGTCGAAAAAACTAATCAAAGTGGGCGCCATTGACATCAATTTATACCGCGACGATCTTTCGGAAGTGGGTTCGCAACCCATTGTTCACCGGACAGAAATTCCGTTCAAAATTGACGGAACTGGAATTATTTTGGTCGACGATGTGCTTTACACGGGCCGCACCATTCGTTCCGCGCTGGATGCATTGATCGATTTTGGTCGCCCCAAATTTATCAAACTCGCCGTGCTCGTTGACAGAGGTTGGAGAGAACTTCCCATTCAGGCCGATTACGTTGGCAAAACAGTCAAAACAAAAGCGGATGAAGTAATCAAAGTGATGTTCCAATCGACCGACGGAAAAAATGAAGTGATATTAAAGGAGCAATTTTCAGCCAGACACAAGCATCCATGAGCCTTTCCGTGCGACATCTTCTAAGCGTTAAAGACCTCACCAAAAAAGATGTCGATTTGATTTTAAAAACGGCAGAAAATCTTCAGGAAATTTCAAAACGTCCCGTTAAAAAAGTTCCGGCACTGCGCGGCAAAACAATTCCACTTTGTTTTTTTGAACCTTCCACGCGCACGCGCGCCTCGTTTGAAATTGCGGCCAAGCGCCTGAGTGCTGATCCAATCCAGATTTCCTCTTTTGGAAATTCTTTGAGCAAGGGAGAAAGCCTTCTGGATACGGTGAAAAATCTGGAGGCAATGGATCCCGACGTTTTGGTGATTCGCCATCCGCATTCTGGGATGCCCCATTTGATGGCGAAAGAAGTTTCCTGTCCCGTAATCAACGCGGGGGATGGAATCAATGAACATCCAACGCAAGCTCTTCTTGATTTGATGACGATTCTTCAGGTGAAGAAAAAAATTCAGGGGCTCCATGTTGCCATCATCGGTGACATTTTAAATTCGCGTGTCGCCCGTTCTAATATTATCTTGTTAACAAAAATGGGGGCGAAGGTTCATGTGGCGGGACCCGCTTCGATGATTCCCGCCGGTGTGGAACAATACGGCGTTCAGGTTGTCAACGATATTCGGGAGGTCATTCCCAAAGCCGATGTGATTATGATGTTGCGCATTCAAAGAGAAAGAGAATCCGCCTCTCTTTTTCCATCGCTCCGAGAATATGCCCGTTTTTTCGGGCTCAACAAAAACAATATGAAAGAAGCAAAAAAAGATGTGGTCATCATGCATCCGGGTCCGGTTAATCGCGGTGTGGAAATCGCGCCGGAAGTAGCCGATGGTCCTCACTCGATTATTCTGGATCAGGTGACAAACGGCGTTGCGGTGCGCATGGCGTTGTTATATTTAATGTGCGGAGAGGGGGAAAGGAAAATTAAATATTAAAAATAAAAAATCAAAAATAAAAAACACATATGAAAAATCAAAAAATGGGAATAAAACTTTTTTACCTTTGGTATGTGTTTTTAATTTTTGATATTTAATTTTTAATTTCTAATATGAAACTTGTCATCATCAACGGTCGTGTGATCGATCCTTCCCAGAATCTCGACGGGAATTGCACCGTGTTTGTTGAGAACGGTGTAATTCGTGACGTTGCGAAAGCAAAACGCTCCACAAATGGTTATGAAATTATTGATGCCAAGGGGGCTATTGTTTCTCCGGGCTTTATTGATGTGCATACGCATTTGAGAGAACCCGGTTTCGAATATCGCGAAGATATTGCCTCCGGTAGCAAAGCCGCGGTGGCCGGCGGTTTCACCACCATCTTCTGTATGGCCAACACCAATCCCGTAAATGACAACGCATCGGTAACGCAAATGATTGTGAAAAAAGCCGAAGAGGTGGGGTTGTTGAATATTTTTCCGGTAGGTGCTGTTTCAAAAGGTTTGAAGGGAGTAGAGCTGGCCGAAATAGGCGAGATGGTGAAGTCCGGTTGTGTGGCAATTTCCGATGACGGCAAACCTGTGATGTCCGGACGGCTAATGCGCCATGCGCTTGAATATGCAAAGACATTCAAAATTCCGGTTGTGGTGCACGAAGAAGATTTAAGTCTCGCCGAGGGTGGGTGCATGAATGAAGGCAGAATTTCTACAGAGCTGGGTTTGAAAGGATCTCCCGCCGCGGCTGAAGAAACAATGATCCAGCGCGATATTCTTTTGTCCAAGTTGGTTGGTCACCATGTTCATTTTCAACACGTCACAACGGCAACGGGAATTGACATGATTCGTCAGGCCAAAAAACAGGGAATTCCCGTCACCTGTGAAGTAACGCCGCATCATTTGGTGCTTAACGATGAAGCGTGCCGTGGTTACAACACAAACGCCAAAGTCAATCCGCCTTTGCGTACAACCAAAGATTGCCAAGCGTTGATCAAAGCCCTCAATGATGGAACGGTCGATTGTTTGGCCACCGATCATGCGCCTCACGCGCACGATGAAAAAAATGTCGGCATGGATGAAGCCAATGCGGGTCTGCTTGGGATGGAAACGGCGCTCCCAGTTTTGCTGAAATTGGTACACAACAAACAGGTTTCTTTGAAACGTCTGATTTATCTTTTAACAGTGGGGCCCGCGAAAATTTTCAAATTAAAAACAGGGAGTTTGAAAAAAGGTTGGCCCGCGGACATGACCATTTTCGATCCCAATCTTTCGAATACAATCGACGCCGAAAAATTTTACTCGAAGAGTCGCAATACACCGTTCCACGGGTGGAAGCTGAAGGGTAAAGTATTGCACACAATTTGCGGGGGCAAAGTTGTTTATGCTTGAATTTGATTTTTCAAAATCGGGATTGAAACCGGAAGATTTTTCCGGTGCGAAAGATCTTGAAAAAAACGCGCTTAAAAAAATTTCTGAAGAGCGGCAATCCAAAAAAATCGGATGGTGGGGGTTGCCGTGGGATAAAAAAGGAATTCAGCAAATAAAAAAAACGGCCGCTTCTTTTTCCGGCGATTTTGACACACTGGTTGTCTTAGGGATTGGAGGTTCTTCGCAAGGTCTCAAAACCCTTTATCAAGCGTTGGGCGCGCAACTTTCCAAAAAACTTTTCGTGATCGAGAGTCCGGATCCGCGCAGTGTTGCGAAGCTTGCTGAATCAATCAATCCGGCCACAACACTTTTTAATGTCATCAGCAAATCGGGAAACACCGTGGAGACGTTGGCACTCTTCGATTTTTTTCGCCCGCATGTGCAACCGGAACAATGGGTGGTAACCTGCGAGGAGGGAAAAAATCCGCTCTATGCGTGGGCTAAGGAAAATAATGCGGCTCATTTGCCCGTGCCCGAAAATGTCGGCGGACGTTTCTCTGTTTTTTCAGCCGTGGGTCTCTTCCCAATTTTCTTTTTGGGAATTGATGGTGATGCGCTTTTGGATGGAGCGCGGAAAGTGGAGGAGGAGGATGGAGCCTTCAAAAATGGACTCATCCATTATTTGTTGGACCGCAATTACGACAAAAAAATTTCTGTGATGATGCCCTATGCCGATTGTCTTGAAAATTTTGGTGGCTGGTACGCGCAGTTGTGGGCCGAGAGTCTCGGAAAAGACGGGAAGGGACAGACACCGGTTGTTGTTGTGGGACCTCAGGGACAGCATTCCGTGGCGCAACTTTTTTTGGAGGGTCCTCAGGACAAAGTGGTGACTCTAATAAATGTGGCGAGCGATGCATCCAGTCCGCTTGGTGAATTATTGCAGAGGGAATGCCGAGCAACGCGTGACGCCCTTGCCGATAGCGGATGTCCCGTGGTGACTTTAACTCTTCCAGAAATATCCCCGTTTTATATGGGGAAATTGATGATGTTCTATCAAACCCAAACCGCCTTCACAGGCCATTTGATGAATATCAACCCCTACGACCAACCCGCCGTCGAACAAATCAAGCGCCGTATCCCCAAGCCCAAAAAAATTAGATGGGATGAAAGCGGTCGCTCTCACTTACCGTGGTCAAGGTATTGATACGATGCCACAAGATTTTTAAGCAACTTTTTTTGTGAGATGCCGATAATGGTAGTAAGGAGATATTTATGGTTATGAACGTTGAGGCTATTTTTTCAGCTCCTTCTGCGCAGTGAGGGGCTGACATCTTTCTTGGGATGGGGTTGACCGCGGAGACTGTTGATACAGTCAGTGCTAATTTTTTGGCGCTTTCTGCTTTTTCTCCTTCAGATGAAGCCGTCCCGTTTCTCCAAATTCTTCAAAATGGAAAATTGGGTATCATGTCTTCTGAACAAAGACAGTCCCTTACCCAACAAGTTGCCCAATTTATCGCGCGCATACCTCCCGAAGTTTGGACCAAATATCAATTGGCAAGAGGATCTCTTTCGTTAGGCCGGTTTCAATCACAAAGACGTTTCGCTGATGTCGCCAATCTAACCGGTATTTTTGCGCCTCGCCCCGCACTTCGCCCCGTCCAACGCCTCACCTCCGACGGACGTGTTGCTGTGGTTATGGAAACCTCCGGCTCAGCATGGAGATCAATCTTTGGAGGATCTAAAGCCAAAAAAGAAGCTCAGCGAAGAAAAACAGAGGAAGCAATACAACACTTCGCCGCAGAACGAAAAGCAGAGGAAGAGGCTAAACGACTGTATTTTGAAGCGGCTCGACCAATTGCCGTTTTCTTAAGTGCAAATTTTCGACCAACATTCAGAAATAGCCGAAACCACGGCGAGCATGATCTATATTATGATAAGGTATGTATAGCGAACAAAACCCAGCTTTCCATTAAAGTTACAACAAATGACTTGCTTGGAATTACCGGCGTTGAGATTACTGAACGAAGAGACATGGACAACGTAGATTTTCAACCGCTTGAAAGAGCATCCGGGGTTCCCACACCTGCTGTGCTTACTGAAGTAATGAATGCCCTTCAGGCAAGTGCCGGTACAGTTGGGCATAAATTAGAAATGGCATTTTTACCAAGCACCTCGTTAGAATTCGGAAAATTGTTTGGAGAGGACAATGCCCTAAAAGCTACGGTTTACGTTGGAATCGGCCTATATAAAGGTGGGACAGTTAGCGCTATTGTTATCACAAAATCTGATTTTGGAATGGAGCGTGTTTATCTTCATAGTACAAACCCAGAGGTACAACGCGAATTTGCGCGACACGCAAATGACAGCGCTTTCCCGTTACATGTATTAGGAACGCTTGATTCTGACATGGAAGGAACGAAGGCCGTAGCAAATCAAGATGATATCAGCACAGAAACTGGAGATGGAATAGATCGCTATCTTGGGAGGGGAAAACCATCTCGCGTGCGTATCATTGCCAGAGATGGGGAAACCGTCGATGAATCAAAAATGCCGCCAGAAAAAGAAAGAACGCCAAGTCCTCGGCTAGAACTTGTTGTTAGAAATGGCAGGCTGGTAGATGATGAAATTGGAAAAGCTATTAAAAAAAACATGCTCAATTTTTTAATTGGCAAAGAAGATCTAGCCCTTGCCATTGTTATTTCCCTTTTAGCACCCGGAATGAGTGGTGATGTAACTGCCAGAACCAGTCGACTAAACTCAGATGCAATTCTTACAGTGGAAACTCCGCAGTAGATAAATAGCCAGCGGCTCCGACATTGTCTGTCAAGCCGACTTCAGCACCAAACCAACCCTTGTTTGCCGCTGACAGGTTACCATATGAGAGTGGTGGGAAATGGTTTAGTGTGAGTTGATGATTCATCAGACGGAGGATGATTCATCAGACGGAGTATCATTGGTGAGCATGGAGGGCGAAGGGATTTTAGGACGCCTAACTCCAACTGGTGGAGGCAAATAGTTATCAACTGATGTCTGATTTTACCCCAACCAAACTGATTTGCGTTTTTTTATTTCTGTGTCGGTAGCGGCATCTGTTTCTTTTAATGCTACTTCTTTTCCATTTCTTCATAAATAGTTCTTCTCAAACCCAGTGTTAAAATTTTGAGAACTTTTTTTGTTTCATCGACAGTATAGATAATCCGGTAATTTTTTACGCGTAAAGAAAAAAGACCAAAGAGTTCCCTCTGTAACCTTTTGCCCTCCCATGGATTTTCTGCGATTATTTCAACGGCCGCGCGTATTTCTTTTTTGATTGCAGGGTGGAGATGCCGGATGCGGGATCTGGC
This sequence comes from Deltaproteobacteria bacterium, assembly GCA_016213065.1. Classification (NCBI taxonomy): domain Bacteria; kingdom Pseudomonadati; phylum Myxococcota; class Myxococcia; species Deltaproteobacteria bacterium. Next base: position 5,346 of record JACRBV010000094.1, on the reverse strand, counting down.
CTCCGGTGTGTAAATGAGAGTAAATGGTTTCAATCCTCGAAAACCTCTTTGTGGAGATATTTTTTGCCTTTTTCAATTTGTTTGAGAGCCCGGTTAAGAGACCGGAGCAGGGGCTGATCATGCAAAATTTCAAGAGTTTCCAGTAAACCCTCATACTCCTCGGGGCTCATTAAAATTCCTGCCGCCCGGCCATCTTTGGTGATGGCGACAATTCCCCCCTTATTTTGAAGAGTTTTCAGAAGACTCATCAGCTCCCGTTTGACCTGCGTGACAGGAAGAATTTTATCAGAACGAATCATATATTTTTTAAAAGACCCTTTAAAGATACATTTAAAAGTACAAACTTGTCAAACAACTTTTTTATGAGTTTAAAAAATAACCCATTTACCCCAACCAAACTGATTTGCGTTTTTTTATTTCTGTGTCGACCATTTTTTGGATGGTGGTGCGGACTTTTTCGGCAAGTTTGTGGATGAGCAATCCATCTTCAGCCTGATGCGGCTTGTAGCGGTTGAAGGAAATGGGTTTGCCCACGGTGATTTTCCATTTTGTGGGAAGCGGAATCAGACCCAAAGGTCCCAGCCACGGAAAAGTGGGTGTTACCGGAAGATAGGGGACTCCCATCGCCTTCGCGAGAATGCTGGATTTCCAGATAATCGGGTGAATCTCTTCGGCGCCGATAATCGCGACCGGCACGATCGGTGTTTTATTTTGAATGGCCAGTTTGATAAAGCCGCCGCGACCGAAACGTTTGAGTTGATAACGTTCTTCGTAAAGTTTTCCCAAACCTTTTACGCCTTCCGGAAAAACCAGTACGAGTTCATTTTTTTTGAGGAGCCACGCGGCATTTTCAGGACAGGCGCGCACCGCTCCCAATCGGTGCATCGTGGTTCCTAAAAATGGGAAATGGTAAACAAAATCTTCGATCAAAAATCGGAGCCGCCGGTTGGCCGGGTGTTCGTTGAGACAGGCGACCGTTAACATGGCGCCATCGTAGGGGAGCATGCCGGAATGGTTGGCAACCAAAAGAGCACGCCCCTTTGAAGGAATATTTTCGATGCCCTTCACGGAAACGCGCCAGTAATCATAATAGAGAAACTGGCAAAGCGGGCGCAGGGCTTCCACTACGGCGGGGTCCATTCCAAATTCATCAACTTCACTGTCCAGATTGCCGCGAAAAAATTGAGATTTCACGAGTTTGAAAAAAGCGGCCTGAAAAAGCTCTGGTTGAAACCAGTCGTTGAGGAGTTTGAGAATATCCTGTGAGACTTCTTTCAAGTCTTCCCATGAAATTCCTGAATCTTTGGCAACATTTTTTAGATAACTTTGGAAAGTTAACTTTAACAGATCAAAAGGAATGCTCTTTGCATTGACAATGGTTGATTCCAAATTTTCCAGAAGAGGAGGAAGCGTTTTGGAAAGTTGCTCAATGAAGGCCGTGGTCTTTTCACCCCCAAGCCCCAGAAGTTTTTCCAAATCGCCAGCCAGTTTTTGAAAACTGCCGGCATTGGCTTTAGTTCGTTTCTTCAATTTCCTCCAAACGCTTTGAAAATTCTTCCTTGTTCAATTCGCGCCCCACAAAACCGAGCAGGGCTTCCTGCGATGTATAAACCGGTTGAAATCTAAGCCGTGACCACATTTTGGTGCCGTCGGCAATGCACAGATATTTCAAAAAGTTAATGTGCGTGCCCGGCACAGACCCGATGTTGAGATACCATAAGGTTTCCGCCAGTGGGTAGAGTAAAAAAGTGGGAATTGGCACCGGAATTTTTCCGGTAATTTGTATGGCCCGAGAAAGAGGCAAAACCCCTTTACCCACGATATTAAAAATGCCCGGGTGATCTTCCGTAATTGTTTTGAGCAAAGCCCGAAGGACATCGGCTTCGTGCACAAATTGGAAAAGGGGATCAAAACCCATGACGGTTGGGACGAGAGGATTTTGCAAAAAGTGGGTTTTGAAATTGTTGACGGTGGGGCCCAGAATCGTGGCTTGTCGTAAAAGTGTTACCATTTTTTCCGGATGTTTTTCCGCGAATGTCAGAAACTGGTTTTCCACCTCGACCTTGTCTTTTAAGAAGGGGCTCAACATGCCACCGCGCGCCGGATGGTGCTCCGTTAGAAAATTGGGATTGTCGGGAAAGGCGCCATACACATCGGTTGTGGAGGATAAAATTAATTTGTAAATCTTGGCGTCTGCCGCGGCGGTGAGGAGGCGCATGGTGCCAACCGATTCCAATTCGTGGGCCTCTTCAATGTTGCGCACGGGTTTTGTAAGAAGGGCTGTGTGCACCAGTGTGGTGCATCGTTTTTTCCGAAAAAGTTTTACCAGTTTTTCGTCGCAGGCGCCAAAGGTTAAATCAAGGCAAACCCATTTTGCTTTTTTGAGTTTGAACGGAGGCGGTTTTTTATCGATGGCGATGATGTGTTTAAAACGTTTGTCGTTTTCCAGTGCCTTCAGCAACGTGGAACCCAGAAAGCCCGCCGTTCCGGTGATGGCAATGGCGTGGCTACTGTAGACGCGAGTAACTTCTGCTTTGGATAGCTTGGGCATAGGCATAAATGGTTGTGAGGCATAATAAAGCATCGACCACGAAAGCCACAATATAAAAAAAGTGGGTCGGGTAGAAAACAATCACGGCTAAAAACCCGAACGCGGCAATGGCTTTTGAAACAATAATCACGGGTACCAACAGATGATAGCGAAGCCAGTCACTTTGCGCCTGAAAGGCGGCGTAGGTCATGGCGCCCATCGCGGAAAGAGTGAGAATCCACCAAATTTCAAATTGTGGGTGTCCAAGCGAGTGACTTTGAAAGTTGAAAAAGACGAGTCCGACACTGTCCAGATATTGAAGAAAATAGTTGGGTTGAAAGGCAAAGACAAGACCCACCACCAAAAAAGAAAAAGTCAGAAAACGAAGCCAAAGAATAATATGACGCTCCTGACGTGTAAAATGGGAATTTTTCATAGTTTCATCTCTTTGATTTTTTGCATGACCCCCATTGAACAAAATTTTGGGCCACACATCGAGCAGAAATGGGCGTCTTTAAAACCTTCCGCCGGAAGAGTTGCGTCGTGGTATTCTTTTGCACGCTCTGGATCGAGCGAAAGGCGGAATTGTTCCTTCCAGTTAAAATTAAAACGGGCGCGTGAGAGGGCATCGTCGCGATCGCGCGCATTTTTGCGGTGTCTGGCCAGATCGGCGGCATGGGCCGCAATTTTGTAAGCGATCACCCCTTCACGCACATCGTTTGGATTGGGAAGACCCAAATGCTCTTTGGGTGTGACGTAACAAAGCATCGCCGCACCGGACCAGCCGGCCATTGCCGCGCCGATGGCGGAAGTAATGTGGTCGTAACCCGGAGCAATGTCCGTGACGAGAGGTCCCAAAACATAGAAAGGCGCTTCATGACAAAGTTCCATTTCTTTTTTAACGTTCATGTCGATTTGATCCAGCGGGATGTGACCCGGGCCTTCAATCATCACTTGTACATCCTGTTTCCAAGCTCTTTTAGTGAGCTCGCCCAAAATTTTCAACTCGGCAAACTGTGCTTTGTCGGAAGCGTCGGCAATACACCCCGGGCGCAGTCCATCTCCCAGTGAAAAGGAGATATCATACTTCTGAAAAATCTCGCAGATTTTGTCGAAGTGGGTGTACCACGGATTTTCTTTTTTATGGTGCAACATCCATTGGGCAATGAGCGCTCCGCCACGGCTCACAATGCCGGTGATCCGGTTGCGGGTCATCGGAATAAAATCGGCCAAGAGGCCGGCGTGGATTGTCATGTAGTCAACGCCTTGCCGGGCCTGTTGTTCGATGACATCGATCAAATCATCAACGGTTAGGTCTTCCATTTTTTTAACTTTTTGGATGGCCTGATAAATCGGGACAGTTCCGATGGGAACAGGAGAGGCGTCGATAATGGCTTTCCGAATGTTATCGATGTCGCCGCCTGTGGAAAGATCCATCACAGTGTCGGCGCCGAAGTGAACCGCGGCATGAAGTTTCTCCAATTCGCATTCCGCATTGGAGGTTACAGCCGAGTTGCCGATGTTGGCGTTGATCTTGCATTTGGCGGCAATACCAATCGCTATGGGTTCCAAATTGACGTGGTTGATATTGGCCGGAATAATCATTCGCCCGCGCGCTATTTCATCGCGAATCAACTCCGCCGAAAGATCTTCACGCGCCGCCACATAATTCATTTCTTTGGTGATGATATTCTGCCTTGCATAATGCATCTGAGTTTTACTCTTCGTTTTCATAAATTCTCCTTTCCCAATCTTTCCAAATGGGGTCATAACCGGCCTCTGCAATAGCGGTGGCCACTTCCATTGGTGTTCTTGTGTCTTCCAATTCAAATTGTTTTCCGGTTTCGTTGGGGTGCAAATATCCACCCGGTTCCGTTCTGGAGCCGGCGCTCATGTGCGTGATCCCCAGTTTTAATAACCGGTTGCGCAATTCCGGACGCTCCCGCGTTGAAAGCATCAGACCCACTTCGGGCAATTGAAGCCGCAGGGTACAAATAATTTCAGCCATTTCTTCGTCGGAGACAGGGTGCTTGGCCTGAAATCCGGAGGCGCAAGGTTTGAGGCGCGGAAGGCTCACAGTAAACTGTGTCTGCCAATAATGTTTCATCAAATGATGTGTGTGGGCGATCAATTTTGGAATTTCTTTTTGCCAAGGGCCAAGCCCCAACAAAACGCCGAGGCCTACTCTTCGCATTCCGGATTTGCAGGCGGCTTCCACGCATTCAAGGCGCCGCTCAAAATCTTTTTTGGGTCCGCCAAGATGCACCTGCTTATAAATTTCAGGATCATATGTTTCCTGATAAATCACAACGCCGTCAATGCCAGCCCGACCCAATTGCCGATAACTTTCTTCATCAAAAGGAGCCACTTCGATGCTTAACGAAGCTACCTTGGAACGAAGCGCTCTGGCAATTTCGCAAAGATAAGCGACAGAAATTTTTTTGGGATGTTCGCCGGAGACGAGCAGAAGATGTTGAAAACCTTGATCGATTAAAACCTGAACTTCTTGCAACGCCTCTTCCGTAGAGAGTGTCTGGCGCTCAATTTTGTTCTGCAGGGAAAATCCGCAATAGATGCAGGTGTCGATACATTCATTAGAAAGATAAAGCGGAGCATAGAGTTGGATGGTGTGTCCAAACCGTTGGATTGTTAGACGATGGGCTTGTTCTGCCAAATTCATCGAAGCATTCCCTCCAACGGACTCGATGCCTCCGCCCATGTTTTTGAAGTGGCTCGTCCCGCTAGCCACGCTAGTCTTCCGGCTTCAACTCCTTTTCTGAAAGCCTCCGCCATTTGCACGGGATTTTCTGCGGTGG
>JACRBV010000093.1 GCA_016213065.1 Deltaproteobacteria bacterium | reverse complement strand
GCGGTTCCCGACGGGTCGACCCGTCGGGCCCGCTTATCGCTCGGCGATTTTTGCTTTTGATCCCGATAAGGTAAAAATCGCCTCCGCGAAACCCCAAGAACTTGATGCGCCCACACCATTGCACACATAGATTCCAGTAATTAATTTTCATTTCGTAGTCTTGGTGTCGATTTCATGGAGTGTGAGGTGTTGTTGGGGTTTATCGGAGCCCCTTCCATCGATGAATACAATGCCGGAAGGGGCGAGATATAAGGTGCATTTTGCCTCGTAAAGGCAAAACGACACCGGCCCCAACAATACCTCACGCGGAATGAAATCGACTACGCGCGGAGAACAATTTATATTAATTTCAGGAATTCTTCGGGTTCGGGGCTGCGGGGGAAGGCTTCTTCTTTTTTGACGATTTTCTTTTTTACAAGAGTCGCCAAGGACTGGGTCATTGTTTGCATGGTGGTGGCCTCTTGACCCAATTGCATCTGGGCGTAAATCTGGTGGGTTTTATTTTCACGAATCAGATTTCGGATGGCGGTGTTGGGAATTAAGATTTCCAAAGCCAGCGCGCGGCCCTTTTCAACTTTGGGAAGAAGTTGCTGTGATAAAATTCCCTGCAAAACAAAAGAGAGTTGCACGCGCACCTGATTTTGCTGATGAGCCGGAAAAACATCGATAATACGATCCAATGTTTGCACGGCGGTATTCGTATGCAGTGTGGCCAAAACCAGATGGCCCGTTTCGGCGATCGTAATGGCGGCGCGTACTGTTTCCAAATCGCGCATTTCTCCGATCATCACCACATCGGGGTCCTCCCGGAGGCAATATTTAAGGGCATTCTGGAAACTGGCGGTATCTTTTCCCACTTCTCGCTGATGAATCAGACATTTATTGGAGGTGAACAGAAATTCGATTGGGTCTTCCACCGTAATAATATGCCACGGCTTGATTTGGTTCATGGCGTTGATCATTGCGGCGAGCGTTGTTGATTTACCGCTTCCGGTGGCGCCGGTTACCAGAACGAGTCCGTGAGGTTTGTAAGCCAAATCCTGAATTTGCGGGGGAAGACCCAGATCTTCGAATGTCGGAATTTTGTAGGGGATTTGGCGGAACGCACCCGTTACCGCGTGTTGTTGTTTATAAAGATTCGCACGGAACCGCGCCAAATTTTTGATTGGAAAACTCAAATCGAGTTCCCAATCTTGTTCAAATTTCATCACATCTTCCTGAGTGAGGATTTCAAAGCAGATGTCTTGTGCTTGATCCGGTGTCAGCGGAGTGTCGCCAAGAGGTTGCAAGGCGCCATCCACACGGATCAGCGGTGGAGTGCCGGCACCAATATGAAGATCGGAAGCGCCTTTTTCAACCATTGTTTTCAAAAGATCATGAAGTGGTTGTGCCATGGCACTTTCCTATGCAATAACTTTTTAAATTATGCTAGGAGAAATGTGAACAAAAAAGCGGTCAGCGGTCAGCTGTCAGCAAAAAATGAAAGTAGTTGCTGAAAGCTGACCGCTGAAAGCTGATAGCTTAACTCATGGAACTGCGACGCAAAACACGACCTGCGTGGGAATATTTTTTTGTGAGTGCCATTGTGATTGCAACGCTCTGGTTATCTCTGGCCCTTTACGCGAAACGCGATCAGGTTTATAAAGAAAAAATATTGATGCAGGAGCTGGCAACGCTAAGGAATGAAATCACAGCTTATGTTTTAGAACATCGCACTCTTCCCAAAAGTCCATTGTCCATTGTCCATAGTCCATGGTCCCCCGATTCCTTTGGCAATGAGTATCATTATAATGCAGAGACAGGTCACATCCAAAGCACCACCGCTTCCTATCAAAACTGGTGATTATAGCCCCCGCAAAACAAAATGTCCGTTTTCTTTTTGTCATTCCCGCGTAGGCGGGAATCCAGAAAAGCTGAAAAAGACTGGATCCCTGCTTTCGCGGGAATGACAGACGTCTACAGTACTACCTCATGATTGTTGGGGTGATGAAGATCATCAGCTCGGTATGAGTTTTGGTTTTTGTATTTGATTTGAAGAAAAGCCCGATAACGGGGACTTTGGAAATACCCGGAACCGATTTTTTGATATTCGTGTTTTTCATTTTGATGAGGCCGCCGATCACGGCAGTCTCCCCGTCTTTTAGGACAACAGTAGTCGTGGCTGTATTGTCAATAATGGCGGGAATCCCATCGACTGTTTTGGAAAAATCGACCTCACTTTCGTTGGCATCGATGGTCATCTTGATATGATTCTCCGGAGAAATTTGCGGCGTGACGGTCAGCTGAACGCCGGTTTCAATAGCTTGCAAACTTGGAACGGCTCCACCTCCTCCGCCGGCTGTGGTGGCAATGGTGATGTTGGAAGTTGATTTGACATAAAGCGTAACGCCGCTACGAATTTTTGCGGGCAGGTTGTTGATGGTGGAAACAGAAGGTTTGGAGATAATGTTGACATCCCCTTTTTGCTCTGCCGCAGTTAACTGTAGATCGATATTTGTTCCGCCCGGAAGACTCCCGATCCGGAAACCAACACCACTGGTTGGATTGGCTGATCCCATGTTCACAATTGCCGGTGTTGGTGGAAAACCGTTGATTTTGAAAGTGCCCGTCGAATCCGCCCCTGAAATGGTAAGACGATCCGGAGAGCCGGAGACTCCCCACTGAACGCCGAGCGAGCGGGCGAAATCATTGCTGGCATCGACAATTTGGGCTTCAATGAGCACCTGCTGATCTTTTCTGTCGACTTCTTTAATGAAACGCCGCGCATTTTCCACATTGGCGTCATAGTCCTTGATGCTCAAAACATTGGTTCTTTCGTCCGCCGAGACGGAACCTTTTTCAGAAAGAAGAGGTTTAATTTTATCAACCAAATCCTTGGCCGTGGCGAATTTTAGGGGGACGGTGGTGGCCAAAAGATCGGTGCCGCCAATAAATTGATCCGATTTACCAACCCGCATGATGCCACTTTCAATGGCATAGTTATAATTATTTACTTTGAGGATTGAGTTGATGGCGTCGCGCAACGGGATATCGGCGAAACTTAAATTGACACGACCGCCCAAATCTTCTGGAAGGATGAGATTATATCCGGCCATTTTTGCCAGCAGGTTAAGGGCATCTTTCAAATCCGCATGACGAAATTCGATGTCGTAGTTTTGATTTTTTTGATGATGGAAGGCAGGGGTAAACCCCTCCATTTTTAAAATTTGCTCCCCGCCATCGGCCGTAAAAATAATTTCTCCCGGTTTTATTTTGGAAACCGTGTATTTTCCGATCTTGTCTTCCGCGCGCACAATACGCCCCGAGACAAGTCCCAACCCGGCATTTTCCCCGGTGACAAGGCCTTCCAAAGACAGATTGGCGACATCGATTTCGGCGGGAGCTTCCGATGGACTAAAAGGATTGCGACTTGCACTTCTGGAGGCACCTTTTTCAAATTGCTCCATGGCGAGGTCAGAAAGGGGAGCGGCCGCTTGGGTAAGACCGGTATATAGAAGGAGGCAACAAAGGACCATGGACCATGGACTACGGACCATGGACTGTGGACTATGGACTATGGACCATGGACTACGGACTTTATTTTGATGTTCCATTTTTATCTTTCATTTGAAAAAGAGTTCCGTTTAGTTCCAGATCGACTTCGGATGCTCTTGTATCAATCGTTTTCAATGCGACATTGTCAATGGCCATCAAGGCGGGGATCTGTTCGATTTTTTCTAAATAACGGATGACATGGGGGAAAGATCCCTGTGCATTAATGAAAAAACTGCTTTTTTGATAACCCTCCTCTTTTTTAGGGGGGAGGTCGCTCATGCTTTTGACGGTGATGCCCATAATAAACTGGGGAGAGGTGAGGAGAGACAATAGAGGAGCCGTTTCTTCCGTAACGGATGGAAGTTCTCCTTTTAAAACCCTTAGTTTGACGGGAACGGAGAGGGGATTTTTTGGGTTTTCCAGACCTGTTTTTCGCGTGGCTTGGATAAGCGCCTCCGTAAATTTTGTTAAAGCCTCTTTTTCCAATTTGAGGTTTTGAATTTGTCTTCTAAATCCCTGAGCCTCTTCCCTTTTGGGAAAATAAAG
>JACRBV010000092.1 GCA_016213065.1 Deltaproteobacteria bacterium | reverse complement strand
TGACTTTGTGACCCGCTTCAACAAGAAGTCCCGCCAAAGAACCCATCCCCGTTCCGCAAATTCCAATAAGGTGAATATGTTTCATGATTAACGCCGAACCCTAGCCTATATTCCAAATCGTCGCAATATTGCAAAAACCTCCTTGGTCCATCGTGTAAGCAATGAGGGAGGCCTTTTGTTATTGTCTGGAGGGAAAAGATTGGTTAGAAGATGAAACTATGAATAAAGAGACCGCCTATCAAGATTTCATATCACGGCTCAAGCATCTCATTAGCAAACATCCTGAACTTATTACGACTACATTGAGCAATATCTTTACGATGCGTCTAATCGGGAATAAAACTCATGGTGATCTTGCGGAAATTGGCATAGCCGAATTTATCAATCAATATATGTATGATTTTCGGTCTATCCACGTTGGTAAAGATTTTTTTGTGCCAAATCCCGAGAAGAGGATATAAAAATTGTAAATGAAATCACTAAAGACGAATTTGACATCAGCCTTAAAGCCTATGGTGATGGCCCTCTGCAATTATCAACTGACAAGAATTCTCGAATGTTCACTCGGCTGGAACGGGAGGAAAATAAAGTCCAAGGCAGGGAAAGAGTTCGGAAGATTTTTGAAGATATTGCCTTCGCGGACTTTAACTTCATCAATGTTCTTCCCTTAATCTATGATGAGAAGAAGAAACGCTGTAATATTCTGGTGTTTGATTATAAAAAAGCGCAACAGGAAATTGTTAAAATTACAAGACAAGATGCGGAGCACGGAAGGAAACATCCTGTATATCGTTTTTACGATGCCGGTGGTAGTTATGTATGCGAAGTGCGATACGGAAAGGCCGATGCAAACGCTCTTCAAAGAGGCCTTTGGACGCATACAAAAAACGGCCTAAAATATTTTGATAGCGTAACGAATGGTTGGATCGATTATACTCACAATCGCATCTTAGTGGAGCTTTTTTCCCACGCTTTAGTTTCTTCAGAAGAAGGCCATGTTTTAGCATTGGAAAAAATAAAAGAAGCCATCGGTCGTTTGAAGCTTAAATCGGGGTTGCAACAATAAATGGAGGCCCTTTCACTCTTTAATGACATCCATGAAGCTCCTCCCACGGAGGGTATAAAGTACGCCGGCTCAAAGTTAAAACTATTGCCCCACATTCTTTCGCTTGCAGGTAAAGTTGACGCAAAAACCATTTTGGATGGTTTCTCCGGAACCACAAGAGTTTCACAGGCTTTTGCAAAACGGGGATATAAGGTTTTTTCCAACGATATTTCTGTTTGGTCTGAAATTTTTGGCACTTGCTACCTTCTTAACAAGAAAGACAAAAAAGAATATCGGGACCTGATCAACTATCTAAACTCACTTTCACCGATCGACGGATGGTTTACCCAACATTACGGTGGGCAACCTAATGGAGGTTCTGCCGTTCAAAACGATGGATTAAAGAAACCTTGGCAAAAACACAACACAAAAAAACTGGATGCAATACGGGAAGAAATTGCGAAGCTCTCCCTTACACCCGTGGAAAAAGCAGTCGCGCTGACCAGTTTAATTTTTGCAATGGATAGGGTTGATAATACGTTAGGCCACTTTGTTTCTTATCTACAGGAGTGGTCGCCGCGTTCCTATAACAATCTTATTCTCGAAGTGCCGGACATTTTTCGTAATCGGGAAGAGCATCATGTTTTCCGTGGAGATATTTTTGACATTGTTCCCCAAGTCTCTGTCGATCTGGCGTATTTTGATCCGCCTTATGGTTCCAATAATGAAAAAATGCCGCCGTCACGAGTTCGCTACGCGTCCTATTACCATCTCTGGGCCTCCATCTGTTTGTTTGACAAACCTGCATTATTTGGAAAAGCCAAGAGGCGGGAGGATACTTCTGACACAGTTGCGGCATCTGTGTTTGAGGAATTCCGAAAAAATGAACAAGGCAAATTTTTGGCGGTTGAGGCGATTGAGCGCCTCATCAAACTTACCAATGCACGATGGATTCTTCTTTCATATAGTTCAGGCGGCAGAGCAACCGCTCAAGACTTGAATGATGTTCTTGAAGGAAGCGGAAAAATCATGGAAGTATTGCAGTTGGATTACAAAAAAAATGTGATGGCAGGAATGAAGTGGACGAATGAGTGGATTCGTAATGTTGATGAACCTAATCAAGAATTTCTCTTTTTACTTGAGAAGAAATAGTAAGCAGATATTTTTCTTAAATCCCGCAATTGGCGGATGGACAATCAAGTTCTGGCAAGACCCCGTAGCATTGACTTCGAAACCTCTTCCGTATAGGAGACCCCAACATGTTTGGCTTTTTTAAACGAATTTTTTTAAGTGTCGTGTTGTGGTCCGCAGTTTTTTGTCCGTGGTCCAATGCTTTTGCGTCCGTCAAGGATGTTTACGTCATTCATTTTGTTTTGGATGGGTTGCGTGAAGATGCTTTGAATCATTTTGTTCAGGCAGGAGAACTTCCTCATTTAAAGGAATATTTTGTAGATCACGGAGCCATTTTCAAACACACCCTTAGCACATTCCCCAGCGTATCTTCCCCGGGTTACATCGCTTTTGCCACGGGTCTTGGAGCGGCCAATTCGGGAGTTTTTGGTTTGGAGTGGTTTGATCGAACCCGCGCCAGAGTCATGGGCTATCTGACCTTAAAGGGTTTTAGCAGGGTCAATACCGATTTCTTAAACCGGATTGCGCTGATGGATGAAAAAGAAGCGAGACTTCGTCCTCCAACCACTCTTTTTGAAAAACTTTTCCCGGAACCCACAGCGGCCATTTATACTCCTTTCCGAAGAGGGGCAACTATGGGTGTACCCAAGACAATGCCTGTTGCCGCCATTTTTGATGCGGCTGTTAGTCTTGATGGACTCAAACTCGATGAGCTGGCGATGCGCGATGTGTCCAAAATTTTTTCAAAACCACTTCCCAAAATCCCCAGATACACTTTGGTGGCGCTTTATGCGGCTGATTATTACGGCCATAAAACGGGAGTCGAATCAGATGAGGTTCTGGCTACACTGAAACAGTTTGATCTCTCTTTTGCCAAATTTCTGGATCAATTAAAAGAGCGCGGTCTTTTGGATAAAACTTACATCATTCTTTCCAGTGACCATGGAATGCACCCCACCGGAGATGTTTTTGAACTCCGTGATGTTCTGTGGAAAGCGGGATTTCGTGACAAATCGGTTTACGTTGGCAATCGCGGAATCAGTTTCACCTTTCTTTATGCCAGAGGAGAAAAAGGTTGGAAAGATTTGCCAAGTCTGGATCATCTTCGACATTTCCCAGTCAAAGATAAGCAAATTGATTTAATCAAAACAATCCTCGATCAACACGAAACCGATTGGGTTGCAGTTCGCGATGGGTTTGATGCTGTTCGCGTTTTTAAACAGGATGGGGAAGCTCTTATCAAGATCTTGCCTAACTCAAACAAATCTTTTTATACCTATTCTTATACCGGAAAAGACCCTCTTGGTTTTTCACAAGATCCGAAGTTGGCCCCTTTCCTCAAAGGAAATATTTTTTCGAAAGACCAATGGTTCAAAGCCACGGCCGATGCGATTTCTCCCAATGGTGTGGTGGAGATTGCCAATCTTTTTCAGGAACCGAGGATGGGAGACATTTTAATTTTGGCCAAAGGACCATGGGGATTTAGAAAAGAGAAAGCGGGGACGCATGGTTCTCTGAATCGGGATGATATGACCATTCCGCTCTGGATTGGCGGCCCCACGATTCCCCATAAGACTTTTGATCTGGCGAAAGGGGCCGATCTTTTTCCCACCGTTTTGGGATGGTTTGGATTTGGTCCCGAAGCATACAAGGATCAGGAGGGACATCCTCTTTTTCAAACGGAAAAAAAGAGTGAGGACAATGTCGCTTTATGGCTGGCAGAACTCGAAAATAATTTTCCCCAAAAGAAATCTTATCCTCCAAATTTGCGTGGAGCCTTGTTGGAGAGATGCCATTTGGAGCAAAAAACACGAAAGGCACAATTGGAAAAACTGGAAAGGCTTCAAAAAGAAGAAAAAAACAGCGCGCTACGCTGGAGTTTTGGAATAACCGCCAAGGCTCAAGCAGAGCGCATTCAAAAGTTGGATGATGTGGCCCATTTTTTAAATGGCCGTTGATATAACAAGCGCAAAACAAAATGTCCGTTTTTGCGTATGCAGGTTTGTCATCCCTGCGAAGGCAGGGATCCAGCAATTTATTGCTGGTTCCCGACTTTCGTCGGGACGACGTCTGGATTCCCGCCTACGCGGGAATGACAAAATTAAATAAAAACACAAAATGCTTAAATTTTTTTTCGATCGTTTCAGCAAAGTTGTCTACGCAATGGAGATATTGGGCGTTTTTTTCACGCTGGGTTGGCTTTGGAAGATGTCTCAGAGCCCCCCTTCTCTTCTCATCAAAATTTTGATGGGTTTTTATATTGTTGAATATCTTTTAAGCAGGTTTTTTGCGAGCATGCGCTGGCACAAGCAAGCAGAGCGTTACGAAGGGATCGAACTCCATTTTAAAAAAATCATGATCCCCATTTCCTATATTTTGGCGATTGTATCGGGAGTCGGATTTTTCACAGGAATGACTTTTCTTTTGTGGTTCGCCATTTTTGTGATGGGAGTTATTTCCTATGTCAATATCACTTTGATTTATCTGCACTACAAAGACAAAAACAAAACACCAGTTAATTATTACAGCCATACGAAGTATATCAGGTAAAGAAAGCAATCAGCTATCAGCTGTCAGCCTGAGGAATGAATGTTCAAAAAATCAAAAGCTGATTGCTGAAAGCTGATAGCTTTTTTAGGCTGACGCACGATGTTAATCTAGATCATAGACAAGCAACTTTTGAAGCGCTAGATTCCGACGCATGCCAAGTTTTCAGGAGTTCCTGCAAGGTTTCGGCTTAAAAGAATTGTTGCTAACCTGCCTCATCGGTTTTACTATTTTTTCTATACGCGAAGAAATTTGGAAAAGGAGACCATAAAATGACACCCATTAACAAATCGGCCAAGATCATTAAACGTTATCAAAACCGGAAGCTCTACGACACGCAAGATAGCTGTTATGTGACTTTGGAGGATATTCGAGACATGATCAAACAGGGGGACGATATTCAGATTATCGATAACGCTTCCAAGGAAGATTTAACCTCCGTCACCTTCGCACAAATCATTTTTGAGGAAGAAAAAAAGCAAAAAGGAATTTTGCCTCTCAACACTTTCAGACAAATTATTGTGAGCGGCGGTGAAGCTCTCAAGGAGTTTGTGCAAAAATCGTGGGAGGGTGGTGTGCGCGAAATCCAACAGGTTCGCACCTTTGTGGACAAACAGATCAAACCAACCGTCGAAACATTTCAGAATATTCCAACGGTTGCGAACGAGATTCGCAATCTCAAAGATAAGATCAATCATCTTGAGAAAAAACTTAAGGACTACGAAAAAAACAAAGTGTGATGGATGAAACTCCTTTTCGTCACAGGTAAAGGGGGAGTCGGGAAAAGCACCGTCACCGCGGCTCTGGCAACTTTTCTTGCCTCTCTGAAATATAAAGTCGGTGTTGTGGAGCTCGGCGAATCGCGCATGTCCGACTTTTTCAATCTCCCGCCCATCGATTATGAAGGCGTCAGTTTTAATCCCCACATTACACTTTTTAAACTCTCCGCCGCCGCTTCTTTTAAAGAATATGCGGGCCAACATTTACCCAAACATTTATTGGGTTTGTTGCAAAACAAATGGACCCACTCTTTTATCGATGCGACTCCCGGTTTGAATGAAATTCTTCTGCTGGGCAAAATTCATTCACTTGCGACCAGAAGCGATTTTGATTTTATTTTGATTGATGCGCCGGCAACAGGCCATGCCATCTCACTTTGCGATGCTCCGCGCATTGCTTACGCCGCTCTACAACATGGACCTTTAAAATCAACGGTGGGCGAGATATGGGATCTTCTGCATGATTCAAAACAAACCCATTTTCTGATCGTTACTCAATTGGAACCGAGTATTGTGCAGGAGACATTCGAGCTCTACACCCATCTTACGCAAGTTTTGCAGTTGTCTGTGAAAGGATTGATCGTGAATGGTCTCCTGCCGGAAGAATCCGTTTTTACAGAAAAAATCCCCAACTCGGTGCCGTCGGACATGAAAGGGATTGTTGATCTTGTAAAAATTTTGCAAGACAAATTCAAACGGCAAAAAAAGATTTTGGAAAATTTTTCAAAAACATTTCCTCTTTCTTTAACCACTCTTTTTTGGAACGGAATTACAACACAAGAGTTTCATTTGCGTCAAACAATTGGATTGGAACTAAAGCAATGGGTCTTGAAAAATTACTCAATAAAAAGAAACTGATTGTCGTTTGCGGACAGGGAGGTGTCGGAAAGACAACCCTTGCGGCCGCTTTGGGTTTGAAGGCGGCGCGTCTTGGAAAAAAAGTGGTGGTAATTACGGTCGATCCCGCCAAACGCCTTGCCGATACGCTTGGACTTAAAATTCCTTGTCCGGAACCGAAACTTGTTTGGAAGGGAAAGGGTCAAGGTCCGGCTATGCCGGGCCGCGAAGCAAACTCGGAGAGTTTGCGGAGTAAAACAGGCTCTCTTCATGCCTGTCTTCTCGATGCAAAACATACTTTTGATCATTTGATTAAGCAACATGCCTCCAAGAATCTTCAGGAAACCATATTAAATAATACTCTCTACCAACAGCTTTCTTTGATGCTGGCGGGAACTCAGGAATATATGGCGATGGAAAAATTGTATGATCTTTCTTCAAAAAATCAATTTGATCTGGTGATTGTGGATACGCCACCGGCCCGTCACGCCATTGATTTTCTCAAAGCTCCTATGCGCTTGATGAAGCTTTTGAAAGAAAGTGTTTTACGCTGGCTCATCGCCCCTTCTCTTAAATTGGGATTTCTTGGTTCAAAAATGTTGGGTGCTTTAAGTCAATTAACAGGAAGCGGAATTATGGAAGATATTGCACAGCTCATGCAAATCAGCCTTGGTCTGTTGGATGGTTTTACCGCGCGCGCTGAAGTGATTCAAAATCGTCTGATGGGGAAGGAATGCGCCTTTGTTCTTGTTGTTTCGGCCATGCAAGCCACCATGTCGGATGCGTTGTCCTTCAGACAAGAGATGGATCGCTTGGGATTTCTTTTGGAAGGAGTGCTTGTCAATCGCGTCCCGTATTTTTTTGATCGTGAGAAGAAGGTAAAAAAATATCTGGAGTCGGTTCAAAAACAAAAAGAACCTTTTTGGCAATCCCTTGCAAAATGGCTTGAAGGTCAACAGCACCTGAATTCACAACTGCAATTAAAAATGAACACTCTTCTTTCAGAAATGCCCCATGCCAGTTTCATCCCCGATGTATTTGACGACATCGCCGATCTAGAAGACCTCGAAAAAATCTCCAGCCATCTTTAATAGTTATAGCGAGCGCAAAACAAAATGTCCGTTTTTGCGTATACAAGTTTGTCATCCCTGCGAAGGCAGGGATCCAGTAATTTATTTCTGGTTCCCGACTTTCGTCGGGACGACGTCTGGATTCCCGCTCCCTGCCTACTGCCTGCAGGGACAAGCTTCGCGGGAATGACAAAAAGAAATCGGACATTTTGTTTTGCGCTCGCCATATTTACGATTGCTGCCTTATAAATTCGGAGAGTTGTTGAAACGTGGTGGGGTCTAAATCGACAAAACGAACGCCGGCCCCGATTTTGGTTTTTGGTGTCTCTGATTTGGATTGGACCGGGTGTTCTATAAAACGGACCACCTGACCGGTCATGCGGAGAGGTTTTTTCTTACCCGGCAATGTAAATGAGAGAAATAGAAAGGCTCCCAGTTGTAATGGAGGTGGCCTGTCCAAAAATACCCCCCCCAGACTGATGTCTTTGGAATAGAGATAAATCAATCCTTCTCCAAATTCATCTTCAAAGACGATTTTGGAACGCCATTTGCGCCGGAGAGAAAGACGTTTTTCATTGTGTGAAAAAAGTGTCATCGTTTTTTCCTCGTAACACGTTTTAAAATTTCTTCGAGAGAATCCGGCGAAAAGGGTTTTGTCACCAAATGATTGTGCGACAATGTTTTAAGGTGCGTCTGGATTTTTTTCTCGCCCGGACCACACAGAAAAATTTTCGTCATATTTTTCAATTGCGGCTCTTTTTGCATCCACTCCCAGTGATAATCGAAATGATTCCCAAAGATATTGCTGTTGATGAGAAGAGCGCGGCAATTTAATTTGGGATTAAGATTTTCTTTGAGGTCTTTTACGGTTTGATAAAACAAAACTCTCAAGCCCAGAGGTTTCAGAAGCACTTTGTAGAGATTATGTGCCAGAGTGGAACGATCCGCGATGACAATGAGAGTGTTTTTCATATTCAGATAATGTTGAAGCGCATCTTCTCTCATTTTTTTTAAAAAGAGAAGCTCCAATTTTTGAAATTACCCTTGACTTTCAATGAGGGCTTCCTTAAATTCATCGGGTAAGCTCTTTTAATCATAGAACTTTTTTAATTATTCCCCAAGGAGGCAGGTATGAAAAGTTTCAAATGGAGTTTGGCAGTACTGGCATTAAGCGTGGTTGCTGTCGGATGCGCCCAGCAAACCACGAAGACAAAGAAGGTGGAGAAATTGCAAAGCATCTATTTCGACTTTGATAAATCCGATATCAAAACGGATGCTGAAGCGAAGTTAAAGGCCAATGCGGATTGGTTAAACAAGAACGCAAAGGCTAATGTTCAGATCCAAGGAAATTGCGATGAGAGAGGGACATCAGAATATAACATCGCTTTGGGTGACAGAAGAGCCAAGTCCGCCCAAAAATACCTCATCAATTTGGGTGTTGGAAAAGACAAACTCTCCACAGTTAGTTACGGAGAAGAGAAACCGGTTTGCACCGAGCATAACGAAAGTTGCTGGTGGCAAAATCGTCGTGACGACTTTGTACAGAAATAAGGTCGTTTGATTAAGAACTTGAAGAAAACCCCGCTTCTTTCATAGAAGGAGCGGGGTTTCTGTTTGGAGACAATGGACCATGGACAATGGACCGTGGACTAAATACTTGAAGTACACACTAATTGTTTTATTTTTGGTCCATTGTCCATGGTCCATTGTCTATGGTCCAGTGTTCGCAAAAGATGTGGAAAACCGCGTTAAGTCCCTAGAAGATCGTTGGGCCCAATACGACGCATCAAAAATTGAACAGAATGCCCGTCTTGCAGAGGCCATTGCACAGATCGACAGACTTAAATCCGAACTTCAGGCATTAGGTGGAGGAACCGAAACTCAGAGTGTTCAGATGAAACAATTGCAGGATTCACTGGACCGTCATTATAGAGATCTTGAAATGCGTTTGAATGCGGTGGAAAGCCAGTTAAAACTTTTTCAGGATGAACTAAACCGCGCTGTTGCCAAGGTGGCGCCTCAGATTGCTGAGGAGGGAAAAGAATTTCAAAAGGGTTTAACCCAAGTTCAAAATGGGGATTACGCCGGAGCCATTAGCTCTTTTCAACAATTTGGAAAACAATATCCCAAAAGCCCCAGCCGCGCTGATGCCCTTTTTTGGATTGCGGAGTGTCGTTATTCTACGCGTGATTACACGCAAGCAATCAAAGATTATCAAAAATTTGTGGAGCAGTTTCCTAAATCGCCCAAATCGCCACAGGCTGTGTTGAAACAGGGCGACGCTTTTTTAAATTTACAGATGAAGGAAGAGGCAAAAGTTTTCTGGAATAAAGTGGTACAGGATTATCCCCGTTCTGAAGAGGCCAACATTGCAAAAGCAAAATTGGCTTCTTTGCAAAAAACAGGAACAGCTCCAACGATCCAACCAACACCGGTTACTCCTGTTCCGTTACCATCATCACCACCATCATCCGACATAACCATTACTCCCATTCCGCCATCGACAACGCCTTCCCCGCAGGCACCCAAAGATTCGGGTGATTTTTAAAGGTCACCTCTAAAAACCCCGCTTGTCATCCTGAACACATTCGCTTCGCTCAGTGTAAACTCCGTGAAGGATCTACTTGATAACAAAGTGGTTTCGAAGCACAGCGAGGAATGACAAATTGTGGTTGTCATAGGTTTTTAGAGGTCCCTTTATTTAAATCTCGGTGTGACGTGGGCTTCGCCTCTTAATATCTCGGCTTCCGAAAAACGTACTTCCCATGGATAAATATCTTTTCCTACAATTCTCCAAAAAGGGTGGCCGACGCCGCGCCATGCATCATAGGCAATTCCATCTTTGAGTGGCGCACCCCGCTTAGTGATAATTACCGCATTATCTTCTCGTCCCATACTTTCAAAAGACCCCCCCCAATAGCGCTCGTAATATTTCATCGGTTTAGGTGGAAGGGCTTTTAAAAGTTCCGGAACCCAATCGTAGCAACGCCCCTTTTTTCTGAACCCCATGGTGATCATAAAATTGTGCCATTTTGGGCCGCCGCTCATTTTGAATTCCTTGTTGGTTTCGCGAGTTTGGTTCACCAACGCTGAGGCAATTAAATGCGCTTCGTTTTCCATTTCAGATGAGGGGACGTTTCCCTCTGCGGGTGACAATTTCACTAGGTCTGCAGTGAGTTGGGAAATTGCTTTTTTATCCATCGCTTCTTGTTGAGCCAAGTTTCCCGGATTATGACCACCACAAGCAGAGAGAAAAAAGAGGAGGGGAATTGAAAGAATATGAAACTTTTGTTTCATTTGACTTTTTTTTAATCTGATCATTACTATTAGTCCATGAAAATTTTGGGTGTTGAAACATCTTGTGACGAAACCGCCATTGCCGTTGTTGAAGGGAAATGCATTTTGGCGAATGTCGTTAGCTCTCAAAGCAAGGTCCACGCTCCTTTTGGAGGTGTGGTTCCTGAAATTGCCTCTCGTCACCATATTGAAAATATTCCTTTGGTGCTGGATGAAGCGCTCCATCAGGCGGATTTGAATCTCACTCAAATTGATGGAGTGGCGGCAACTTATGCTCCCGGACTTTTGGGCGCTCTTTTAGTTGGATTGCAATATGGAAAATCTCTCGCGTTTGCTTTCAATAAACCTTTTGTCGGCGTGAATCATATCGAGGCCCACATCAATTCTGTTTTTTTGGAAAATAAAGAGGTTGCTTATCCTTTTTTGGCGCTGATTGTTTCGGGTGGTCACACGCATCTTTTTTTGGTCAAGGAATTTGGACGTTATGAATTATTGGGAGGCACAAGAGACGACGCTTGTGGCGAGGCCTACGACAAAGTCGCCAAACTTTTGGGATTGGATTATCCGGGAGGACCTCTTATTGATAAACGCGCACTCTTGGGAAATCCGAAAGCATTTCGCTTTACAAAACCGAAACTAAAGGGGGTTTTTGATTTCAGTTTCAGCGGTATCAAAACCGCTTGTCTGTTGGAGGTGCAAAAACAAAACGGGAAATTATCGGAAAATTTTATCAACGATATGTCTGCCAGTTTTCAGGAAGCGGCAATCGGTTTTTTGATGGACCGGCTGGTTAGCGCGACACACAAATTAAAAATTTATAATTGGGTTGTTTGCGGTGGAGTCTCGGCTAATCAGGATTTGCGCAAAAAATTGGAAATCGTTTCGAAAGAAAATGACTGTCGTTATTTCATCCCTTCCGTTCCCCTTTGTACCGACAACGGAGCAATGATTGCTTATGTGGGTGGACGGTATCTTGAAAGTGGAAAATATTCTCCCTTTTCTTTGAACGCACAAGCCTGTAGTGAACTTCCCTCATGAAAAATTTGACGGTTATACAGTTGGTTAAAAAATATGGCGTGCGTCCCAAAAAGCCTCTGGGTCAAAATTTTTTGATGGATCAGAACCTCATGGATAAGTTGATTGATGCTCTGGAACTTTATCCCGATGAAGATGTTTTGGAAATTGGTTCCGGTCTGGGTATTTTTTCACAACGGATTGCGGCACAAGCACAGCGTGTTATAGCGATTGAAAAAGACAAACGTCTTTTTGAAATTGCTTCCGAACAATTTGAAGATCAAAAAAATCTGAAATTTATTCTCGATGATTTTTTAAAACTGGACCTGCATGCGTTAACCAAGAAATTGGAGCTTCCGCTCAAAGTCATCGGAAATATTCCCTACTATATTTCAAGCCCCATTCTTTTTAAACTTCTTGATAACAAATCGCTCTTCGATGTGGCCGTCCTCACTGTTCAAAAAGAGGTGGCGAAACGGATTGTTGCGGAACCTGATTCCAAGGATTACGGCATTCTGTCAATTTTGGTACAAGCTCAGGCAGAAGTGGAGATTCTTTTTGATTTGGAAGGGGGGGCTTTTTATCCTCCTCCGGAAATAACTTCGAGTGCCGTCAAAACTACTTTTGCGAAAAGACCTTTATACCCGTTCCATGATTTTCCCTTCTTTAAAAAGGTGGTCAAAACCGTGTTTAATCAGAGACGAAAAACAATCAGAAATACGCTAAAAATCCTTTTGAAAAACAATAGGATAAAGCCTTGGGAGGTCTGTGAGATCGACCCGGAATCAAGACCCGAACAACTCTCCGTTGCCCAATATGTAACCCTTGCTAATTTTTTGCACTCTTTGTTATAGGGTGCTTATGAAAAAGCAGGTGACCCCCCCAAAATATATTGCAATCGATGGGCCCATCGGTTCCGGAAAAACAACGCTGGTGAAACGTTTGGCCGAAGAACTTCAGGGAACTCCTGTTTTGGAACCGGTTGAAGACAACCCTTTTCTCAATACATTTTACAAGGACCGAAAAGGGGTGGCTTTCAAAACGCAACTTTTCTTTTTGCTCAACCGTCATCAACAACAGGCAGAGTTGCAACGCTCCGAGTTTGTTCGCTTTCCGCTCGTTTGTGATTACACGCTCGGCAAAGATCAGGTGTTCACCAAAATTAATCTCGATGAAAAAGAACAGGAACTTTATCAAAGAGTGCGTTCTCTTTTGAGTGACCAACTGCCAAAACCGGATATTGTTGTCTACCTGCGCGCAAAAGCCGATGTACTTTTGAAACGAATTAAAAGTCGTGGATTTGAATTTGAAAAACCGATTACCGAAAAATATGTTGCCGATTTAATGGATGCCTATAATGATTTTTTTCTCAATTATAACGAAACGCCTTTGTTGATTGTCGACACAACACACACCGATTTTCTTCTCCATCACGATCAATACGAAATTTTGAAGAAAGATATTTTGAACCACCGCCAAGGATCAAAAAATCTGGTACTGCGATGACAAAAAAAATCACCATCCCACAACTTCTCTCCAGAGTGAAAGAGGGTAAGGCGTTGACGATGCTCACCGCCTACGACGCTTCTTTCGCGAAGATTGTTGATCAATCTGACATCGACATGATTATAGTTGGAGATTCGCTCGGCAGGGTGATGCAGGGACATTCCACTACTCTTCCTGTGACACTGGACGAAATTTTGTATCACACCCGTTGTGTAACGCGCGTTGTGAAACGCGCGCATATTACCGCCGACATGCCTTTTATGAGTTATCAAACTTCTAAAGCAGAAGCGCTCAAAAATGCCGGTCGTTTGATCAAGGAAGGAAGCGCCGAAGCCGTGAAGATGGAAGGGGGCGAAGAGTTGGCGGAAACAGTGGTGGCGATGGTGAAAGCGGGAATTCCGGTGATGGGGCATATCGGTTTGCAACCGCAACAGATTCATCATTTGGGAAGTTACAAAATACATGGAAAAAATAAAAGCGAAACCGAAAAACTTTTAAAACAGGCAAAAATTTTGGAAGAGTCCGGTTGTTTTGCCATCGTGTTGGAAGGAGTTGCGATGGAGACAGCAAAACAGATCACAGAAACTCTTACTATTCCAACGATTGGGATCGGGTCAGGTCCTCATTGCAAAGGTCAGGTGCAGGTTCTGCACGATCTTTTGGGACTCAACCCCGATTTTAAACCGCGTCACGCCAAAACGTATGTCGATTTGTTTGAAACAAGTCTGAAAGCAATCCAAAAATATGTGCAGGAAGTTGAATCGGGCTCCTTCCCAACAGAAGACCACTCTGTCCACCGTGAGAAAATGCTGTGAATGTCGTTACTACCTCAAAAGAAATGCAGTCGTGGGCCCTTGCAGAAAAAAAAGCTGGGAAGCGAATTGCATTTGTGCCCACCATGGGTGCTCTTCATGAGGGACATGGTGCTCTTCTGCGTGAAGGGCGCAAACTCGCTTCCAATCTAGTTTTGAGCATTTTTGTCAACCCAACCCAGTTTGGACCGAATGAAGATTTGAACAAATATCCGAGAAATCTTGAAGGAGATTTGACCAAGGCAAAATCCTGTGGGGTAGATACGGTTTTCTTGCCGTCACCCGGTGAAATTTATCCGGAGGGTTATAAAACATCTGTTCATGTAGAAGGATTTTCAGATCTGCTCTGCGGGAAAAGCAGGCCCGGCCATTTTCAGGGAGTGGCGACTGTTGTCTTGAAACTCTTTAATATTGTTCAACCTGATATTGCCCTTTTTGGTCAGAAAGATTTTCAACAGCTTCGCGTAATTGAACAGATGGTGCAGGATTTGAATCTTCCGGTTCAGATTGTCGGAATGCCGATTGTGCGTGAAGCAGATGGTTTGGCAATGAGTTCGCGCAATCAATATTTGTCTCCTGAAGAGAGAAAATCGGCCTTGGCTCTTTCATCCGGCCTTTCTTTGGCAGAAGAACTCATTAAACAAGGTGTTCGCGATCCCCAAAAAATTTTACAAGGTGTCCAACACCTTTTGGAAAAAAGTGGAAAGATCCGGATCGATTATGTTGCGCTTTGTGACCCAAAAACTCTTCAAGAGCAGAAGACGCTGAATCTGCCCGCCTTGCTTGCCCTTGCCTGTTTTGTTGGATCAACACGTCTGATCGATAATCGCATGTTGCGCTGAGGATATTTTTCATGCTACTTTGCCCTCAATGTAAATGAGCATCCGGCTTTGCCGGTGCGAATGAAAGGGGTACGGGGGGAAGGAGCCCGGTTTTTTTGGGTGAGTCGTTCCCCCCGATATTATGAAGCTCATTTCCGCAGGCTGGGTTGTTACTTGTAATCACCGAAATCCGATTCGTGATGGAGCTTTGCTTATTGAAGAGGGAAAAATCATCGCCGTGGGTCTGCTGAAAGATCTTCAAACGCAATACCCCGAAGCAGACGTTGAAGAGTTTCCGGAGAGTGTTTTGCTTCCCGGATTGATCAATGCCCATTGTCACATCGACCGGACCGGTTTTTTCGAACGCTTTCAGGTGGAAACCGAAGCGGGACTTTCTCCCGTCTCATGGCTTCTGGAAGGACTCCACTACATTTCTCGCACTCCTCCCGAGGCCATTGCCAACCGTATCAAGCAAAGTTTGGAACAAATGATTAGCACCGGTATTACTTGTATCGGTGCGATGGCTCACTACGAAGGGACGTTTCCCATCGCTAAAGCCAGTCCCATTCGTGGCGTTATTTTTCAGGAAATTTTGAGCGGACCCGACAAACAATCCCAGCAACGTTTTGAGGTCGCCCTTGCTTTGATCGATCAATATATTGATGCGAAACCAACCCATCTGAAAATTGGTTTTGGACCTTATTCCGCTTATGTTTTGTCTCGCAATCTCCTAAATATCATTTCGCGTCATGCCAAAGACAACCGTCTTCCTCTTCAAATTCATGCGGCCGAATCTTTTGCCGAGATGGAATTTTTCTATGAATCGAAGGGACTCATTGCCACACAACTTTTTCCGGCGATTGGTTGGGAAGATCTTCCACCTCCGCATCGCAAAACTCCCATTCAGCATTTGGCTGACATCGGTTTTTTTGCGGGTCCTCTCTCCATTGTTGGTGGATACCAACTCGGTGCGCAGGATTTTGGAAGGCTGGCCCGTGGGTTGGCAAAAATTGTCTATTGCCCGGGAGCCAATCGGCGCTTCAAATTGGGACAACTTCCTTTGCGGCAATTGCGTGAACAAGGAATTCCGATTGCTTTGGGGACTGAAGTTTTTAGTGGCTCAGAGGGTTTTGATTTATGGGATGAAATGCGACTTGCCCTCAAAGAAGGTTCCAATCCCTTGCCAACTCCTTTGGAACTTTTGAAAATGGCGACAACCGGAGGTGCTTATGCTCTGGGTTATGAAAAAGAACTGGGATCTTTGGAGCCGGGTAAAAAAGCCGATTATCTTGTGGTGAAAAAACCGCAAATTCAAAGTGATTCTCACGAAGAACTTTACCGGGAACTGATTTTGCAAACCCAGCACTCGTCCATTCAACGCGTGGCCATTGCCGGCAAAACTACCTATGGTGTCTAGCCTACAAACTTCTCTGAAAAAATATTTGCTGGCGGGAGCGCTGGTTTTGGTTCCTATTGTTGTAACTCTTGCTGTTTTGAAAGCGATTATTTTCTGGTGTGAAGATTTTTTTGCCTCGTTTATTCCCGCGTCATGGCAACCCATTCATCTTTTGGGTTTCGCAATTCCCGGTTTGGGACTTTTGTTTACATTGCTGATTGTCCTTTTGACGGGAATATTGACTCGTCTTTATTTTGGAAGAAAGCTCATTGCTTTGGGAGACAAAATGCTCTCAAAAATTCCTCTTGGACGGAGTATCTATAAGGGTGTTCAACAATTTATGAATGCCGTGGCAACCCCGTCGCAAAACAATTTCAGGCAAGTGGTGTTGGTGGAATATCCCCGAAAAGAAAGCTACATGATCGGATTCGTGACCGGGGAGAGTTCCGAAATTTTTCAACAAAAATTGGGACAAAAAATGATTCATGTTTTTATTCCAACCTCTCCAAACCCTACCTCCGGATTTTTGATTGTAACCCCCAGAGAGAATGTTACACCGGTGAACATTTCCAACGAAGCCGCTTTTAAATTGATTATCTCAGGTGGTGCGGTACAGTCCTAAATCGTCATGGGAATCAAGATTATCGCGGAAAATAGGAAGGCACGTTTTCATTATCATTTTCTGGAAACGTTTGAAGCGGGGCTTGTGCTTCAGGGAAGCGAAGTCAAAAGCCTTCGCGAAGGAAAGGCCAATTTGGGGGATGCCTATGCCATCATCCAAAACGGCGAAGTCTTTCTTTTAAAGTGCCATATCAGTCCTTATGCACCCGCGGCGAATCTGAACCACGAACCTTTGAGAACCCGCAAACTCCTGCTCAATCGTCGGGAGATTGATAAACTTATTGGAGGATTGGAAGAGAAAGGGTTGACGTTGGTCCCCACAAAGTTATACTTTAAGGAGGGTCGGGCCAAAGTAGAGTTGGCGCTGGCAAAAGGAAAACAGCTCTTTGACAAACGGGAAAGTCTCAAGAAAAAAGAATCACGTCGTTCAATCTCCCGCGCCATGAAACATAAATTGAGATAGATGGGGGCGAAATAGATTCGACGAGGAATTCGAAGCATTTTTTGCGCGCCGACCACGTCAACAAGTCGTTAATCTGATGGCAAAAAGTCTAAATGGCGAACAACCATTAGCATTGGCCGCCTAATTTAGTCGGCCACGTCAACTCTTTGATGCTCGCTATGAGAGAAGACGTCATTTAGCGGGCTAGTAACTCTGGTTCTTCCGGGATCAGGGAGCGAATCTTCACCGGAACGGTTTCACTTAAGATCCTGTCTTTCGGAGGTTTGTGAAACTTACGCAAAAGAAAGACTAAGCGTGTAGACAAAATTGTGGAGATTCTTCGGACGCGGGTGCGATTCAGTAAGAGTCGCCATGGAGGGTAACTTCCATTGAAAAACTTGGCTTACATCAGGGAAGCCCACACCCGTAAAAACGGACGGGTAATCCTGAGGGGTGCAAGCCCTGCAGAGACTCGAAAAAGATAGGAGGTGATATCGTTGAATTTGGCAGAAAAGGCATACATTGCAGGCATTGTCGATGGGGAAGGAACAGTTACACTTTCTAGAAAGCATAAGAATGAAACACCTTCACCACGGGTTAGCATATCCAACTGTAACTTGAATCTTCTTCGGTGGATTCAAAAGAAGGTTGGTCGTGGAATTATTCAAAAGAAAAGAAGAGTTAAAAAACATCATAGTAATGCTTATAAATTAAGGATTCTCAGTAACAGCGCAATCTGGTTTTTAAATGAAATAAAAAACTTCCTAAGGCTCAAAAAACCTCAGGCAATGCTCATAATAAAAAAATATAAATCAGTTACTTTGAGAAACGGCAGATATAATCCGGTTCTCTTGGAAAAGAAAATGAAACTGGTAAAAACTATGCGAAAGCTGAATCAACGATAAATCTATGCCTCTTATAATACGCCAGGCTCCTCATAGAGGATGAAGAGATAGTCCGTGCCACTTAGAAATAAGTGGATTTCATGTCCCGCCGCCTCCACAAACACCGTCTTATTGAAAAATAAGACGGTGTTTTTTTTAAGCCGATGTAAATTGACTTAAGAGGGTTTTATAAATTTTCAAAACTTTTCTGGAGTAACCAGAAGAATTGGCACCTGTTCTTTTAACATTGGTGGGACCCATGTTATAAGCGGTCAACATGCGTGAAGGATTTTTACCGATTTCATCTCTTAAAAAAGACAAATATTGAACGCCGATTTTGACATTCACAAAAGGATTCAAAAGTTGGCGAGGAGCAATGGGGGCATCTTCAAAAACTTGAGCTACTTCTTTTGCGGCAATCGGTTTGAGTTGCAACAAACCCATCGCGCCACGATTGGAAATTGCTTCCGGATTGAAAGAACTTTCCACTTTAATGATGGCCAAAATTAACCACGGATCAAACTCATAATCCTTGGCCGTTGATAAAAGATGAGACACAAATTCACTTCTCATTTTACCGGTAAGAAAGAAACCTTCTTGTTCCAAATAGTTCTCAATTTGGATGACTAAAGCCCTTTTTTCAGGAACTTCTTTTGTCATCACTTTTCCATTCAAACTGAGGAGTGAAAACCCCAAAATTAGCGAGAGACAGAGCGTATATAATATGCTGAATTTATTAGACTTTCTGTTCATTTCACCTCCCTTTTTTCTCACGATGACCCTCCTCTTGTTGCAAGCCCTATGCCACAGCGCGGCATACTCTTTTAAAGAGAACCTCCGAAAACTGCCCATCTGCGTTGTTGCCCGCAAACCCGCAATCCTTACATACCATTAAAGGTATGCTCCGGTTACGGGTTTGCGGGCTCCTAGCATCTGGGCAGTTTTGGGAGGTTCCCAATTATCACGGTTTCCAGATGTGCCCTTAAGTTATCGGGTGGGCTTCGGAAAAGTTGCCTAAAAAATAAAAATAAATGGAACAAGACGCCGATGTATTGGAATCGACTCAATTTTTACAAAAAATTTGACAGCCCATAGCGTTTTGTATAAGGTCCCTGCCAATCATGCGCTTCACGAAGAAGGATCTAGAGATTTTTGAAGTCCCTGGATTTGCCGATCGGATGCAGTTAATCGCAGATACCATTCATCCAAAACTGGTTAAGTTGGGTGAGCTTCTTCAACCACAACTCTCCAGGCTTGTTTCTCATCAACTCTATCCCCAGATTGCACAACATCTCCGCCGGACAGTGAATCCGCCCGAAGAGACATGGGTTGCGTTCAGTCCTGACGAACATACCTACAAAACGCACGTTCATTTCACCCTTTGTGTTGGAGCCATTGGTGTTCAGGCAAGAGTCACCGCTAAACAGGAATGCAAAGATCGCAAAATTTTTGGTCAGAATTTGGTAACTAATGCGGAAAAACTGAAAGATCTTAAAGGGAACAAGGAAATGGGCGATTATAACAAGCGGGATGCCGAGGGCAAACCAGCCGTTATTACAGAATGGAGTTTATTTTTGGTTGATTCCGGAAAGAGACTCAAAGAAACACAAACTGCTACGCTTGATGTGGGTATTAATCTTCCACTTTCCGGCGATCTTTCTTCTCATGCTATTCAAGCTCTCTCAAAACTTGTCCCTTTTTATAAAATTTCCGGCAATGTGCAGTTCAATCCCCTGCGTTTTTAAAGTCATAGTCCATAGTCCATAGTCCCTTTTCAACTCCCGAATGCTTCCAGAGCCTGTTTTAATTCGAGGTGTGTTTCAGCGTATTCTTCCAGCGAAATATTTTTTTGGATGGCTTCCCAAGCTTGGCGTAGACTTCTGGCTCCGCTTCTAGGGCCAGCCGGGTGATTTGAAATACCGCGACCTGAAACGACACCGAAATCAATCGAACCAATTTTTTTGTAAAGGGAGGGAAGTGTGCCCGCCCAATCGCTACCGCCTACAAGTGGAAGGGCGGGTTTCAGATTACCAAGAGGTTCGAGACAAGCTTTAATATTTTTTAAAACTTCTTCCTCTGTTGTGTGCATACGCGGATTAAAACCTGGGAACAGGATGCTATCGAAACCGGTAAGACGCTGTAGTTTTATCCAAACTTGGGAGGAGACTCCAAAGAAAGGAATATGCGTAAAGGGGGTCATGCCCGCAAAGTGTCCCACCATGGGGACCTTGGATTTTTTTCTCAAAGCTCTCACAATACTTAGACCCGTTGTTGTGGCATTCAGCATGACGGCGTTTACACCGTTGGCGATGGCAATATCATGATTGGTTTGAATTTTATCGACCTCATCCGTAATGTTTGCCAAAAAAAACTTTTTCTCACCCGTGATGGCTTCGGCTTTTTTGCGTAGTTCTCCGAG